>CAZMDO010000435.1:0-2586 GCA_964564445.1 uncultured Ruaniaceae bacterium
CCGGCTCCATCCCCGCCCACGAGCATGTGATCACGTGCGAGGAGGTCTTCGAGCTCCAGCTGGAGTGCCGGGACTGGGTGGCGATGCAGTGCCGCCAGCCGAACCTCGAGGGTACCGGCGAGATCCCGCTGCGCCGCCTGGTCAAGGAAGCCCTACGGATGCGCCCGGACCGGCTGATCATCGGCGAGGTGCGTGAGGCGGAAGCGCTCGACATGCTGATCGCGCTCAACGCGGGAATCCCTGGCGCCTGCACGGTGCACGCCAACTCCGCCCGGGACGCGGTCACGAAGATGACCACGTTGCCGCTGCTGGCCGGAGAGAACATCTCCGCGCAGTTCGTGGTCCCCACCGTGGCCGCTGCCTTCGATCTGGTGGTGCACCTGGACCTGCGCGGTGACGGCCGTCGTGAGGTCGCCGAGATCGTCGCCCTCTCCGGCCGGGTCGAGGGTGGGGTCGTGGAGCTCTCGCCGATGTTCGTGCGCAGTGGCGGTGAGCTGGTGCGGGCGGACGGCTTCCCGCCGCACCCAGAACGCTTCGACCGGGCAGGGTTCAGCCTGCCCGACCTGCTGGCCAGGGGCTGAGCGATGGGTGCCATCACGGGTCTGCTGTTCGGCGCCGGTCTGGTGTGCCTGTGGTGGTCCTGGTGGCCGCTGGCCCCTCGTCCCACCCGCCGCGACCGGCGCAGCGGGCGCCTGCACGACCTGCTCGTCCAGGCAGGCATGCCCAACGTCACGCCGACGGCGGTGCTCACCACCTCCATCGCGTTCGGCCTGGTCGTGGGGGTGGTGGTGCTCGGGTTGTCCTCCTCGCCGACGATCGCCGGTGCCTTCGCCCTGCTGGCGATGCTTGCGCCGCAGGCCTACATCCGCGTGCGCGCCCGCCGGCGCCGGGTGGCGCTGCGCGAGCTGTGGCCGGACGCCGTCGACGACCTCGCCTCGGCGATCCGGGCCGGCATGTCCCTGCCCGAGGCAGTCGGCAGCCTCGCCGAGCGCGGCCCCGAACCACTACGCCCGGCGTTCGCCGAGTTCGCCGAGGACTATCGGGCCACCGGACGGTTCATCGATGCGCTGGACCGGCTCAAGGCCCGGCTGGCGGACCCGGTGGCCGACCGGATCTTCGAGGCGCTCCGGCTCACCCGGGAGGTGGGTGGGACGGACCTGGGCACCCTGCTGCGGACCCTCTCCCAGTTCCTCCGCCAGGACCTGCGGGCCCGGGGTGAGCTCGAGGCTCGACAGTCGTGGACCGTCAACGGTGCCCGGCTGGCAGCGGCAGCGCCCTGGCTGATCCTGGCGATGCTGAGCACCCGGCCGCAGACCGTGGCGGCGTTCAACAGCCCGGCCGGTGCCGTGGTGCTGCTGGTCGGTGGCGCGGCGTCGATCGGTGCGTACCTGGTGATGGTGCGGATCGGGCGGCTGCCCGAGGACGAGCGGGTGCTGCGCTGATGCTCACCACACCCGCACTCACCGGGGCCGCCCTGGGGCTGGCCCTCGGCCTGGGCCTGGTGCTGGTCCTCTGGCGCCTCAGTGCCCGCCGGGTGCGCCTGATCGACCGGGTGGCGCCCTATCTGCGGGACCGGCCGAGCACCTCCAGGCTGCTGCGCAGCCGGCCGGCGCACACCCCGTTCCCCACGCTGGAACGGATGCTGCAGCCGGTGCTCGGCGACCTGGTGGCCGCCTTCGAACGGCTCGGCAGCCCGGCGACCGCGGTGCAGCGGCGACTCACCCGGGCCGGCTCCTCCCTGACCGTCGAGCACTTCCGGGTGGAGCAGGTCATCTGGGCGGCGCTCGGGCTCGCCGGTGGGCTGGCCGTGGCGCTGCTGCTGGGCACCTTCCGGGACGCTCCACTGCCGGCGCTGGTGGTGCTCGTGCTGCTCGCCGGTGTCGGTGGAGCCCTCGCGCGCGAGCAGTACCTGAGCCGCCAGGCCAGCGCGCGGGAGAAGCGGATCGTGGCCGAGTTCCCCACCATCGCCGAGCTGCTCGCGCTCGCGGTGGGGGCGGGCGAGTCGCCGGTCGCAGCGCTGGAGCGCGTGGCTCGCAGCACCCGAGGGGAGCTCTCCGCCGAGCTGGAGCTCACCCTGGCGGACGTGCGCTCCGGGCGGACGCTCACCCAGGCGCTGGACCGGATGGCGGCCCGCACCGACCTGGCCGCGATCGCCCGGTTCACCGACGGGGTGGCCACCGCTGTCGACCGCGGCACCCCGCTGGGGGACGTGCTGCGCGCCCAGGCCCAGGACGCTCGGGAGGTCGGCCACCGTGCCCTGATGGAGGAGGGCGGCCGCCGGGAGATCTTCATGATGATCCCGGTCGTCTTCGTCATCCTGCCGATCTCGATCCTGTTCGCGATCTTCCCCGGGGTGGTGGTGCTGCGCATCGGATGAGGACGACGGAGCGGGGGGAGACCACGGTCGAGAGCGGACGACAGGGTCGGGGCACGAGCTCGGCCACGGAGCGAAGGAGCACGAGGATGAGAGCGATACGAGACCACCTGCGCAGCTGGTGGCGGCGCAGGCTCGAGCAGGTGGGCGCCGAACCCGAACGGGGAGACGTTCCAGGCTGGGTGATGGTGACGTTGATGACGGCCGGGCTG
>CAZMDO010000436.1:0-2584 GCA_964564445.1 uncultured Ruaniaceae bacterium
TGGTGATGAACCTGTCCTTCTGGCCGTTCCTGGCCGGGACCGGGACCGCGATCTCTTTCGTGGCCGGGGCACCGGTGGCCGAGAACGTGGGCCGGTTCGCCGCCTACTCGGTGGTGACCTCCCTGCCCTGGGACCTGCTGCGCGCGCTGACCACCGTGGTCGGGATCGGGGTGTTCGGGCACGCCGTTCTGGTCACGCTTCGGCGCGCGGCACGGCATGCCGTGTTCGTCGCGCAGTGAGGGGCGGGCTGCCCACGAGTGCCCACATCGTGTGCGCATATGGCGGCAACGTAACGATCGGATAACGTCACCCGCGCGATCGTCTGGTGGGGCGTAACGTGATTGTCTACGTGGGGGTCACGGGGACTTCCACCAGTCGATGGGAGGGGAGCGATGAAGCGAGCTGTGATGAGTCTGGCGGGGGCACTGCTGTTGAGTGTCGCGGTTATGACCGGACCTGCTCAAGCGCAAACAAAGACGGGCAGTGTGGCCTGTGGACAGACCCAGCGTTGCGAGGTCACCACGTATACCTATCCCGGCGGCGACTGGACCGATCACGACTGGTACCACAACGGTAACCGTGTTGGAGGCGACTTCTGGTGGGCTGACGGGTTCCACACATCAGCTTCGGGTATGGCGAGCGTTGCGTTGTACGAAGTCACGTCGGACTATCTGATCGATGTTCGTGCGACGGACTGCATTCCTAAGCCCGTTCTCTGATGCATGGTGGTGGGCGCGGCAGCGATGTCCAGTGGCACCGCTGCGTGTGGGCTGTGGTCGGCGCGTTGTTCCTTGTCGGTTGCTCGGTGCCGGAGAATACCAACGCGCAAGGCCACCCCGACGAGTCCGGCTCGGCGTCGAACGGCTCGGCAGCGGCAGGACATGAGCATGTTGATGCAGAGGACCATCGGCTGGAACTCCTCGAAGGCCTCGCCGAGCAGCGCCCAGAGTACGAGTTCCCTGATGAGGTGCCGGTTATTCAATGGGTGACCCCCGAGGAGCAGGATGCCCTGTTCGAGCGGTGTATGCGCGACCGTGGGTTCCCGCCGGGAGACAATGGAGCGTATTCTAGTCTCACACAGGACGAGCCGCTGTGGATATCTATATACGTTTGTGCCGGCTCCTACCCACTCGCCGAGCGCTATGTGCAGCCGTTGAACGACGCGCAGATCCGCTTGGTCTATGAATACACGCGTGACGTAATGATTCCGTGCTATAACGCGAACGGGTGGCCGGTGGATCCGGCGTCCTTGCCTTCCGAGGACACCTATGTGCAGACGTGGGGGACAACGGATCCGTGGATCCCGCCACCATCTCCGGAATCGATGGACAGTGACACGGTAAGCACCTTCGGTGAGGTGTGTCCGTTGATGCCGCCGTCGGAGGAGCTGTATTCGGATGAGGTGATGAACTGAGCGCGCAGAATGCGGAGGATGGGGCTCGTCGGGTGAGCTCACATCCGGTATCGCAAGGCCATCGACGTCTGCGATGGGTTGCGGTCGTGGTTGCGGTCATGGTCGCTCTTGTGGCTGGGTGGTGGGCCGGTCGGGTGGCGTTCGAGGGGCCGGCAGAGGCTGGCGGGAGCGATGCCCAGGAGGTCGTCCTCGCCGATGTCGTGGACGCTGAAGTGGGGCGGACGTTGCAGCTGTCGGTCTCGGTGCGCCAGCCGTATGCGCAGGTGGCGGTGAACCAGCTGGCAGGCGTGGTGACCGGTACCCGGCAGTCTGGAGGGCAGGCGCAGGTGGGCGACGTGGTGTACTCAGTTGCCGAGAACCCGGTGCGGGTGGTCGAAGGAGACGTTCCGTTCTACCGGGACCTGGGCAGGGGAGATCGGGGTGAGGACGTGCGGCAGCTGCAGTCGGCGCTCGTCGCCCTCGGGTACCTCTCCGGTGACGTGGACGGCCGCTTCGGGACAGCGACCTACCACGCGGTGCGGGCCTGGCAGGATGACCTCGGTCAAGAGCGGAGCGGCGGCGTGCTGCTCGGGGAGCTGATTGCGGTGCCCGATCTCCCACAGGCAGTGAGCCTGGGTGAGGACATCGTGGTGGGTCATCTGCTCGCCGGTGGGGAGCCGGCGCTGTCCGCACGCACCGGGGAGGTGGTCTTCGATCTGGTGCTCAGCGCTGACCAGGCGGCGTTGGTGCCTGCCGGTGCGGCGGTGACGATCCCGACCGAAGGTGGCCAGTGGGAGGCGGTGGCTGGTGAACGGAGCCAGGACGAGAACGGCAACACCGTCTACACCCTGACCGCACCCGATGGTGGCCCGGTCTGTGGACAGCAATGCGATGAGCTGCCGGCTCTGGAGGAATCCTCGATCCTGTCCCAGGTGCACGTGGTGCCCACTGTGTCCGGACCAACGGTGCCGGTGGCGGCGATCCGCACTGACACAGCCGGCGGGCAGTACGTGCTGCTCGCGGATGGGCAGCAGACCGACGTGCAGGTGCTGGCCTCCTCCGGTGGCGTGGCCGTGGTCGACGGGGTGGACGTGGGCCAGCAGGTGCAGATCGGTGCCGACGGCAGCCCACCGCCTGCACCCGAGACCAGCCCGAGCGAACAGACCGACCCGACCGAAGACCAGGCGAGCC
>CAZMDO010000437.1:0-1978 GCA_964564445.1 uncultured Ruaniaceae bacterium
CTGCTGGTGGGGCTGGCCCTGCCGGAGGCGCTGTACGCCGATCCGGTGGAGCGGGCGCAGAACCGGGTTGGTGTGCTCGGCGTCCTCCTCTTCCTGCTCGTGCCCACCGTGATCCTGCTGGTCACGGTCGGTCGGCTGTCCTCGGGAGTTCGGGACCGACGGCTGGCGGCGCTGAGGCTGCTGGGACTGTCGCCGTGGCGGACCCGTGCCGTGGCGGCGGTGGAGAACGGCGCGCTCGCACTGGTGGGAGCGGTGTTGGGAGCTGCACTGTTCTCCGCTTCGCGGCAGGCAGTCTCCGAGCTGCTGCTCGCCCGCAATATGCTCGATGCCCCGTTGCGCAGCACAGCTGCCGCGCTGGTAGGAGTCTCGGCCGGAGTGGTGGTGCTCTCGGTGCTGGTGGGGACGGCGTCGACCTGGGAGCGAGAGCTGCCCAGTCGGGCGCGAGCCGAAGCGACCCGGAGGGAGCCAGGCATCGGCCGGCTGGCTGTGCTGCTGGTCGGGCTGGGCCTGCTGGTGGGGTTGTGGTTCGTCGAGCCGGACACCCCGTCCCAATCCTGGCTCATGGCTCCGCTGCTGCTCGGCGGCGGTGTGCTTACGGCGGTCGGGATCGCGCTCACCGCACCGCTGGTTGCTTCGTGGTGCGCGCGCGGGCTGGTGCGGTCTGGCCGGACTGGCGCCCGGCTGGCGGGCCGGGCGATCCAGACCGACCCCGCCGGGCCGTCCCGGGTGGTGGCCGGGCTCGCGGTGGCGACGTTCCTGGCCGTGGGTGCCCTTGCCTTCCTCGGGACGTACTCGAACATGCCCACCTACCGCTACGCCGCGCAGGTGCTCGGGGACGGACCGCAACGGATGGGGGTGTACGACCTGGATGGAAACCCGCTGGAAGGCGTGAGTGAGCTTGCCCAGATGCCCGGGATATTGGCGGTGATTCCAAATTACGATGTTGCGATCCCGTGTCAGGAGCTGCCCGACCAGCCGGATGAAAGCGGTGAGGACCTGTGCGGTGGCCAGGTTTTCGTTGGCACCTGTGCCGAGCTGTCCCTGACCATGACAGTGACGGGTTGTGACGGCTCCCGGCCGGCGCGTATCGAAGCCGACACCACGTCCGAGGATGAAGACTGGTGGTGGAGCACGGATACGATCGCGTCCTCGCGATTCGACATCGTCGTCGACCCTGACGGCGCCGCTGTCCGGCGCAGCATCGACCTCTCCGGTGATCCGATCACCCTAGACGTGCGCGCCACCGTGGATGAGTGGGTCTGGTTGCCGTCCACACTGGTGTTCATCCCAGAGCATCTGCTGGAGGACGACCTCGGCCCGATCTCCAGTGTGCGGTTGAACGCTACCGGCGGCGCAGCCGTCCAAGAGCGGGTCGCCGAGTGGGCAGCCGCGCGCGGGTACATCTCGTTCGCGAACCCGATCAGTGACTTCGAGAAGCTTCAGAACGCCCGACTCATCGTGTGGGCGCTGTGCGCAGTGGCGCTCGGTACGGGGCTGGTGCTGTTCGCGCTGACGGCCGCCGACCGGGCGCGGGAACGCCGCCGCCAGGTGGCTCGGCAGATCATGGTCGGTGTACCTGCATCAGTGCTGCGCGTCGCGCAGAGCCTGCAGCTGGTCATCCCGGTGCTCGCCACCAGCGCGCTGGCGCTCCTCGCAGGGACTGTGCTCGCCCGCGGGTACACCCACCAGGCACGTGTCGTCATCACCGACGGTGACGGCGGGCTGCTCACCGGCCTGGCGCAGACCTTCGCCCTGATCGGCCCGCAGTCCTGGGCGGTGCTCGGCGGCATGATCGCGCTCGCGGTGCTGCTGGCCGTGGGCAGCACGGTGCCGCTGATTCGCAGCCGGCTGCGGCCGGAGCTGCTCCGCCGGGAGTGACCAGTCCACCCGCCCCCTCCCTGAGGTCGGGGGGGGGGGACGGGGCCACAGGCCCCCCCCGGCCCGGCCCCCCCCAGTGTGTGGGTCGGGCACCCCCCCC
>CAZMDO010000437.1:1988-2580 GCA_964564445.1 uncultured Ruaniaceae bacterium
CGTCACCCGCCCACCCCCCCCCCCCCCGCGGCCGCCCTCTCACCGGGCCACCTAGGCCCCCGTCTGACAGGACGACCTCAGGTGGGTCAGGCGATCCCGCCCATCCGGTTCGGCGCGGCCAGCGAGACCCTGCGGGCGCCGGTGCGGCCCATCCGTCGGTCCAGCACCCGCGCGCCCCACGAGATCAGCACGTTCACCAGGATGTAGATCACGGTGACCACCAGGTAGGTCTGCACCAGGTCGTGCGTGTTGGCGATCAGCACCTTGCCGCTCTGCAGCAGCTCGGCGTAGGAGACCACGTAGCCGAAGGCGGTGTCCTTGACCACGATCACCGCCTGGGCCACCAGTGCCGGCACCACGATCCGCAGCGCCTGGGGGAGCACGATGGTGCGGAACGTCTGCCCGTCGGTGAGCCCCACCGAGAGTCCCGCCTCGGTCTGCCCGCGCGGCAGGGCCAGCACCCCGGCGCGGAACACTTCGGCCAGGGTGGCCGCCGCACACAGCGTGATCGGGATGACCAGCTTGGCGAACGTACTCGTCTCGATGCCGTAGGCGGGCAGGGCGAACATGAACACGTAGATCACCAGCAGCA
>CAZMDO010000438.1:0-2577 GCA_964564445.1 uncultured Ruaniaceae bacterium
CCGTTCCGCTACCTGGAGCTGTCCGTGGGTCCGGGGGTGTTCGTGCCGCGGCCGGAGACCGAGCTGGTCGCCGAGGCAGCGATCGAGGCCGCCCGCGCCGCCGGAGGTGGCCCGCTGGTGGTGGACCTGTGCAGCGGGTCCGGTGCGATCGCGCTGTCGATCGCCCAGGAGGTGCCCGGTGCCCAGGTGGTGGCCGTGGAGCTCGCCGACGAGCCGGTCCGGGCGATCGGCGCGAACGCCGACCGCCTGGGGCTGAGCATCCGGGTGGTTGCGGCGGACGCGACCGCACCGACCACCCTGGCCGAGCTGGACGGCGCAGTGGACGTGGTCGTCGCCAACCCGCCGTACATCCCCCCGGACGCGGTGCCGCAGGAGGCCGAGGTGCGCGAGCACGACCCGGACCTGGCGCTCTACGGCGGCGGCCCGGACGGGCTGGACGTGCCCCGCGGCGTGCTCGCCACCGCCACCCGGCTGCTGCGCCGCGGGGGCGCGCTGGTGATGGAGCACGCGGAGGTGCAAGCCGCCGCGGTCCGTGACCTGGTCACCGCCACCGGGGCGTTCACCGACGTGCACACCCGCACCGACCTCACCGGCCGGGACCGGATGGTCCTGGCCACACGGAGCGAGTAGCCCGGCGCAGCAGCAGCACCACGGCCACGACCACGGCGGTGCCCAGCGCCAGCCCGGCGGCCACGTCGTGCAGGTAGTGCACCCCCGCGGCCAGGCGGGCCACGGCCACCAGCACGGCCAGCGGCACGGCCAGCCAGGCGGTGCGCGGCACGGCGATGATGCAGGCGGTCGCGAACGCGGCGGCCACCACCGAGTGGTTCGACGGCCAGGACCAGTCGCCGACGCCGGGGCAGGACAGTGCCGTGGGCACGTCCCACACCCGGCACGGTCGTTCCTCGGTGACCAGCAGCTTCACCCCCGCGCTGAGCAGGTAGGCGCTGACCACCCCGACCCCGCCGGCGACCAGGTGCCAGAAGGCAGGTCGGTCCCGCACGAGCGTCACCACCGCCAGCACCGCCGCCAGCGCGACCAGCAGCAGCGGCCCGGAGGCCGCCAGGGCTCCGGCCACCGCAGCCAGCGCAGCCGAGCCGGCCACCGGCGGAGCCACGGTGAGGTAGATGACCTCCCGCGCCGGCCATGCCAGCACGGCCAGCCCGGCCAGCACCAGGGCGGTGCCCAGGCCCAGGCTGAGCAGCTGCGGCCGCTGCGTAGGTCGCGCCGGGGCGGCAGCGGGGGGCACAGAGGTCATGACGGAAGGCTACGAACGCCCGCGGCGGGGCGGATCCACCGGCGAGCGGTTTCCTGGCTACGCCTGAGGTCGTAGCCGCGCGGGACCCTCTCGGTCCGGAGGCGGATACGGCCGCGTCAGCGGTGATGCTCCGCCGGTCTACCGGCGCACATCATCGCGCGGCGGCGCGGACGTGCGGTGCCGGGCGAGCATCGTGGCCAGGTACCAGCCGATCGCGATGCCGGCCACGTCGGCCACCAGGTCCAGCACGTCGCCGCTGCGGGTGGGCAGCAGCAGGTGCTGCACCAGCTCGCTGATCCCGGCGTGCGCCACCAGCGCGAGCGCCAGCCACCGGGCAGGCACGCCCGCGAGCACCCCGGTGAGCATCACCGCGGCGAACAGCAGCACGTGCACCGCCTTGTCCGACCCGAGCAGGGAATCGCCCCCGGGGACGGGCACGCGCGGCAGGTACAGGGCGAGCAGCTGGACCACGACCGCGGCCACGAACGCGCCGCGGCGCAGCAGCGTGGCACCGCGACCAGGGACTGATCTCACCTGCCCACGATCTCACGCCGTGGAGCGAGGGGACCGGTCCGCGGGCGGAGCCAGAGCCGCGGCGTGAGAGACTTCACCACGTGCCTGATCTAGAACTCCTGGACTGTCGCGACGCCGCCGCACGGGCGGAGCACCTGGCTGCCGCGGTGCGCCAGCTCGCCGAGGGCCGCCTGGTGGTGCTGCCCACCGACACCGTGTACGGGATCGCCGCCGACGCGTTCACCCCGCGTGCGGTGACCGCGCTGCTCACCGCGAAGGGACGCGGCCGCCAGATGCCGCCGCCGGTGCTGATCGGCGACGTGCACACCCTGGACGGGCTCGCCACCGAGATCCCGGAGGCGGTGCGCGACCTGGTGGAGGAGTTCTGGCCCGGTCCGCTGACCATCATCCTGCGCGCGCACGGCAGCCTGCGCTGGGACCTGGGGGAGACCCACGGCACCGTCGCGCTCCGGATGCCTGACGACGAGATCACCCTGGAGCTGCTGCGCCGCACCGGCCCGCTCGCGGTCTCCAGCGCGAACCGCAGCGGCCAGCCCGCCGCGCTCACCTGTGCCGATGCCGCGGCCCAGCTGGGCCGGTCCGTGCAGGTCTACCTCGACGGCGGCACTGCACCGGGCGGGGTCGCCTCCACCATCGTCGACGCCACCGGGGACCAGCTGCGGATCGTGCGCGAGGGTGCGCTCACCGCCACCGAGCTGGGCTCCATCGCCCCCGAGCTGCTGCCGCCGCACGTGCCCGAGGTGATCGAGGACGAGATGACCGGCGACCAGGACGAGCAGCCCGAG
>CAZMDO010000439.1:0-2576 GCA_964564445.1 uncultured Ruaniaceae bacterium
AGCCACGTGCTCGCCGCGACCGACGGGCCCGGGACGGCCCTGGGGCCGGGTGCCGACCCGGCTGCTCCGGCTGCTCCGGCCGCTCCGGCCGACCCTAGAGCAGCGGGAGCCGGACCGACCCCGGAGGCTCCGCCGTCGAGCTCCTCCAGGTCCTCCACGCCGGGCACCTCGACCGGGGTGACCTCCAGCCCCAGCCCGCGCTGCACCCGCTGCAGTGCGCGCGCCATCTCCAGGCAGCTGTCGAAGCGGTCAGCGGGGTCGAAGGCCATCCCGCGGCGGAGCAGCTCCTGCAGCACCTCCGGCACGTCCGGACGCTGCATCTGGGCGATGAACCCGGTGCGGATGCGGGCCCGGATCGCTCGCGCCCCGTTCGGCCCCTCCGGCGACTCCCGGGGTGAACGGCCCTCGAGCAGGGAGTAGAGCGTGGCCGCCAGGCTGAACCGGTCCGAGCGGGTGTCAGCCGCCGGGGGAGAGGCCAGCGACTCCGGCGCCGCCCAGGGCAGGCTCATCCCCACGGCGCTGGAGTCCTCGATCCCCTCCGAGTAGACCTGGGCCCGCGCCAGCGTGGCCTCCGGGAACTCCTCGTCGATGGTGGAGATGCCGAAGTCGGTGAGCACAGCCACCCCGTACTCGGTGAGCAGCACGTTCGACGGCTTCACGTCGCGGTGCACCACGCCTGCCCGGTGCGCCGACTCCAGGGCGCTGGCCAGGCGCACCCCCAGCCGCAGTGTGCGTGGTACCGAGAGCGGTGCCTGACGGAACGTGTCGCCGAGGCTTCCGCCGGGGCAGTACTCCATCACCAGGTACGGGTCGCCCTCGTCGTCGACGTCCGCGGTGAAGATCGAGGCGATCGCCGTGTGGCTGGACACCCGCGCCATCAGGTTGGCCTCCGCGGCGAACTGGGTGCGGCCGACCCGTTCGCCGGGCTCGGTGCGCAGCACCTTGATCGCCACGTCCCGGCCCGGCATGTGCTGGCGGTACAGGTACACGTCGGAGAAGCCGCCACGCCCGATCAGCCGTTGGAAGGTGAAGCCCTCGATGTCCGGGGGCGCGTGCTCCGGCATCCACCCTCCTTTCCGCTCCTGGGGGCATGGATTACGATCGGGACCGACATGCTCAGGCTGCCACCGATCCTAGGGGGAAGGACGACGATGCCACGCCCACGCCCCCGGGCCGGGGCCCTCCTCACCGCCGCGCTGCTCACCCTCGCGCTCGCCGGCTGCGCCGACCAGGCCCACCAGCTGCCCGACCCGCCGCCGGAGCCTGCGCCCTCGGTGACCGGCCCGACGGCGCAGCTGACCGAGATGCTCAGCGAGATCGCCACGGCGTTCGGCATGCAGGAGCCGCACGGCAACGAGCTCATCCGACCGGGCTCCACGGTGCAGGTCGCTGTGGCCGACCTCCGTTCCCAGCTACAGCTCAGCGACCAGGTGGCCGCGGTCGCCGCGGCCTGGGCGCAGGAGTGGGCGAACCGGGAACCGGTCGCCGCCGTGGAGGTCGAGGCCACCGGCGCGCAGGTGGTCGGCAGCTGGCACGGAGACCCGCTGGCCCGGGTGACCATCGACGTCGCGGTGACCCAGGACCCCGGCCCGACCACCGAGCGGCAGTACGAGTACGTGCTCACCTGGGCCGACGGTGCGCTGCAGTACCTCGCCCCGCTGGCCACCGCCGACGGCGAGCTGGTGATCGACTCCGGTGTCGGCCTGAGCTCCGCGACCGGGTCTGTGGGCCGGTTCCTCGACCTGGTGCGTCAGTCGCACTGGGCGGCGCTGGCCCGGTTCTCCGACGGGCAGAACACCGACCGCACCGAGCTGGAGGTGCTGGCGTCGGTGATCGAGGCGTCCCCGGACCTGACGCTGGTGGAGATGCCGGTCACCGCCGAGGACGGCACCCGCACGGTCTACGCCGTCACTGCGATCGACCAGGTGGTGGCGCAGTTCAGCGTGGACACCGCCGAGCGGGTGGTGGTCTACCAGTCCGCGGTGTGACCGGGCCGGGGTTCGTCAGCGGGCGGGCTGGCCGAGCGGGGAGGTGCGCAGGTCGAGGACGAGCGTGGTGGCCGTCTCCTGCTCCTCGTGGACGGTGAAGCCCAGCGAGGTGTAGAGCTCCTTGGCCGGGTTGCCGTGCTCCACGCTCAGGCTGATCCGCTCGATCCCCTGCTCGCGGGCCTTCGTCACCAGGGAGCGGAGCAGACCGGTGCCGATGCCCCGGCCGCGGTGCTGCTTGGCCACGGCGATGGACAGCTCGGGAACGTCCTCGGCGATGAAGCCGTAGCCGGGGTTGCGGGCCGGGAACCGGCGCAGCCAGGCCGCGCCGATCGGGATCTGCAGACCGCTGGGTCCGGCGAGATCGACGGCGATCACGCCCAGGTCCCCCGCCCGCTGCCAGCCGGCGACGTACAGCGAGGTGGACTTGTCCTTGAGGATCTGCTTGCGGGTGAAACGCTCTTCGCCCGACCAGTTGAAGGCCTCGAGGAGCATGTCGACGAGGAACTCGGCGTCCTCCGGGCCGGCAGGCCGGACGCCGACGGGTCCCTGGCGGACCTGCTCAGCCAATTCATGCCCTTCCCGGTGCGG
>CAZMDO010000440.1:0-2571 GCA_964564445.1 uncultured Ruaniaceae bacterium
CGCTTCACCTACACCAAGCGGTGGCTGCGGGAGACCCGCACCGAGCTGCACCTGACCGCCCCGAAGCGGGCCAGCCTCACCGGCGCGGAGGCGCACGCCGAGGTGCAGCGTATCCTCACCGAGACCCTGGACGACTCCCTCTACCGGGCACTGCGGGTGCTGCAGGCCGGCGAGCTCACCTCCGCCGCCCTGGCGGACAGCTCGGCCCTGGCAGCCGCCCTGGACCGGGCCGCCGGCACCGCCGGGCACGACGAGGAGGGCGACGCGCTGCTGGCGGCCGTGGACGCCGAGTACGCCACCTACTTCACCCCCACCGGCCGGGAGACCGGTGAGTACGCTGCCGCCCGGAAGGAGGCCGCAGCCGCCGAGGAGGCCTGCGACCAGGCCGAAGCACGGTTGCGCCAGCTGCAGCAGGACGTGGACAGCCACGCCCGGCTGACGGCCGAGCTGGCCGCGCTCACCGACCGACTCGGCCAGGCCCGCGAGGAGCGGCAGTCCCACGAGCAGGCCTGGCAGGAGCTCGGCACGCTCCGCCAGCAGGTGACCGAGGCCCGGGAGAAGGTGCGCAGCTGCGGCCGGGAGCACGCCTGGCTGAGCGAGGCGGCCGAGCGTCGGGCCACCGCCGGTCGGGCACTGACCACGAAGGTGGACGCCTGGGAGGAGCTCACCCGACGGCTGACCGAGGCCCGGGAGGAGCTGCGACAGGCACGCACCGAGCAGCGTGAGGCCTCCGGGCAGGTGGCGGCAGCGCAGCAGGAGGAACGCCGCCTGCAGCAGAAGGTGGACGCCGCCAGCCGCGCCGCCGAGCGCCTGCACGACCTCGCCGAGCTGGACCGCCTGCGCAGCACCCTGGCCGCGATCGACCGTGCACAGGCCACCATCGAGGAGTGCGAGGGGGCGCTGGCCGGCTCCCGGATCGATGCCGACCTGCTCGCCGCCATCGACACCGCGGACACCGACCTGGCGGTCACCCGCGCCCAGCACGAAGCCGCAGCAGCACGGCTGAGCCTGACCGCGCTGGAGGAGGTCGACGTCACCATCGACGGGGCCGAGCGGCACCTGGCCACCGAGGAGCAGCTCACCTGCGCCGTGACCGAGTCGGTGGCCCTGGAGCTACCCGGCAGGCTGCGCGTCTCGGTCTCCCCGGCCCGCTCCAGCACGGACACTGCCGACGCCCTGGCCACCGCCCAGCAGCACCTGGCCGAGCTGCTCCGCCGGGCGGGGGTGAGCGACCGGCGCGGTGCCCACCGCGTGGCCGAGTCCGAGCGGCGCACCCGCGCCGAGCTGGACCGCGCCCGGGAGCGGCTCGAGGAGGAGCTGGACGGGCGGACGCTTAGCCAGCTGCAGGCCGAGCACGCCCGCCTGGCCGCCCGGGTGGCACCGGAGGCGGGCGGCGAGGACGAGTCCGGCGCCGACGGCACCGGCGCTGGCGCCGCAGGCGCAGAGGCGGCGGGCGCCGGCGCGACCAGCGGAGAGGATGGCGCGGGCGCCGAGCCCGCCAGGGACGTGGCCACCGCCCAGGAGGCGAAGGAGACGGCCGCCCGCGCCCACGCCGAGGCCCGGGACCGCACCCGCGACGCCCTGGCGGTGCGGGACTCGCTCTCCGAGCGGGCCAGCCGGCTCGAGCTGGACTGCACCCTGCTCGAGGGCAAGGCGAGCATGGCCGAGACCGACATCAACGACCAGCGCGCCGCGCTCGCCGCCGAGCGGGAGAAGACCCCGGACGCCGACCTGGAGCAGGCGGCCGACGAGGCCACCACCTCCCTCACCCAGGCCAAGGCCACCCTCGCCGCCGCGGAGGCCGAGCTGGCGGCCGCACCGGTGGAGCAGATCGAGGCCGGCCGCGAGAATGCGGTGAAGCTGCTGGAGCGGCTGTCCACCGAGCACGAGGAGGTGGCCGGGGACCTGCGCCGGTTGAGCGTCTCGCTCCAGCTGCGCGGGCAGGAGGGGCTGCAGGAGGACTACGACCAGGCGCTGAGCGAGCGGGAGTCGGCCCGCGCCCACCTGCAGCACCTGGAGCGGCGGGCCCGAGCCTGCGCCCTGCTGCACGAGAGGCTGCACCACGCGCGGGACGCCGCCCGGGCCCGCTACGTGCGCCCGTTCCGCGACCAGGTGCTGGCTCTTGGCCGGATCGTCTACGGCAGCGCCTTCGACGTGGACGTGGCGGAGGACTTGTCGATCGCCGCCCGCACCCTGGATGGCGTCACCGTGCCGTTCGACCAGCTCTCCGCCGGCGCCCGGGAACAGCTGGCGATCATCACCCGGCTGGCCTGCGCCGCCGTGGTGGACCCGGACCAGGGTGTGCCGGTGATCATCGACGACGCCCTCGGCTACTCCGACCCCGAGCGGCTGGCGGCGATGAACACGATGATCGGGTCGATGGCCGCCGATGCGCAGGTCATCCTGCTCACCTGCACCCCGGACCGGTACCGCGGCATCGGTTCTGCCTCGGTGGTCCGCCTGGAGCGTTCCCTGCCTGCGACCGGGTGAGCCGGCCGGGCGGGGTCGGGTCCCGGTGTGCTCAGCCCTCGGCGGCGAGCGCCTCACGCTCGGTGACGTCGTACCAGAGCA
>CAZMDO010000441.1:0-2566 GCA_964564445.1 uncultured Ruaniaceae bacterium
AACCTGGTCGTGGACCTGGTCTACCCGCTGCTGGACCCGAGGCTGCGCGAGCGGCACTGAGCGGCTGCCGGGTGCCGCACCGCCCGGTCGAGTCCTGCACCGCCTGGTCGAGTCCTGACCGAGCGATCGCCGCCCGCCGCCGCACGCGGTCCTCAGGTTGTGCACCGTGGCACCCGTGCCTACGGTCTACCCACTGTCGGCAGAACGGGCGGGCGACTGTGGCCATCACGCGGGACCGATACCTGACGATCGCTGCCGACCTGGTGCGGCTGTCGCTGGTGGCCGGTGTGGTCGTGGCGCTCGTGCTCGGCCAGCCGACCCAGTCGTTCCGGTTCGTGGTGGTGCTCGCCGTGAGCCTGGGCGCCCGGTGGCTGCGCGTGCCCCGCCCGTTCGGGCTCGCCCTGACCATCGCCCTGGCGGTGGAGACCTGGGGCCGGTTGTTCGGTGTCTACGAGGCGTGGGACCCGTTCGACGAGGTGATCCACCTGGTGCTGATGGGCTGCCTGGCGCCGCTGGTCTACCTGCTGCTGGCGCGGATGGATCTGGTGCCGCAGCTGCGAGAGCTGAGCAGCCCCAGGCAGCTGGTGGCGCTGCCCTTGCTGGCGGGGATGATCGGCCTGGCCATCGGCGCCCTCTGGGAGGTCTACGAGTGGTTCGTGGTCACCTACCTGGACGCGGACGTGATCACCGCCTACGGCGATGCGATGACCGACCTGGTCGTCGACGTCCTCGGTGCGATCCTCGGCGGCGTGCTGCTCATCGTCTGGGCGCGCCAGCGCTGGCCGAACGAGTACAGCCCCGATCTCCCGGCTGGTGGCCGGGGAGCCCGGGACTGACGCCGCCCGGCGCCCGCGGCGCGATCGAGGTCCCCCATCTGGGGCTCTTCTGACGCTTCCGTGGGTGGTTGTGCGCGTCGGTGGGGGGTGCACGCCGCTCTGCGTCTAGGTTTCTGGACTGTCAAAGGAACAGGAACCCAAGAGCGGAGAGCGGCGTGCGGAATGCAAGCCTATGGCGGTCCTTGCTGGGCGTCGAGAAGGCGGTCGTGGAAGATGTCGAGTTCGATGAGGAGGCGCAGCTGCTGATCGCCCATGTCCGGCCACGGACGCGGGCCAGGTCGCGGGCTCGGTGTGGGTGTTGTGGGCGTCGGGCGCCGGGGTATGACCGCGGGGAAGGGCGCCGGCGGTGGCGCGGGTTGGATCTGGGCACGATCCAGGTCGTGATCGAGGCCGAGGCCCCGCGGGTGACCTGCCCCGAGCACGGGGTCATCGTGGCCGGGGTGGCGTGGGCACGCCATGGGGCCGGTCACACCATCGCCTTCGATGAGCAGGTGGCGTGGTTGGCCACCCAGACCTCGAAGTCGGCGGTGACGCAGCTGATGCGGATCGCCTGGCGCACGGTGGGGGCGATCATCACCCGGGTCTGGGCCGATGTGGAGAAGATCCATGACCGGTTCGCCGGGTTGAGGCGGATCGGGATCGATGAGATCTCCTACAAGCGGGGGCACAAGTACCTCACGGTCGTGGTCGATCACGACAGCGGCCGACTGATCTGGGCTGCCCCGGGCCGGGACAAGGCCACCCTGACGAAGTTCTTCGAGGCCCTCGGCCCTGACCGGTGCGCCCAGATCACTCATGTCTCGGCCGATGGGGCGGACTGGATCAGCGCGGTCGTGGCCCAGCGATGCCCGAACGCGATCCGCTGCGCCGATCCGTTTCATATCGTCGCCTGGGCTACCGATGCCCTGGACGTGGTCCGCCGCCAGGCGTGGAACGACGCCCGCCGCGCGGCCGGGGGAACCAGGTCCAACGGCCAGTCACACGGCCGGGACCGGCGCGATGCCACCGGAGTAGCCAAGGCGCTCAAGGGTGCCCGCCATGCGTTGTGGAAGAACCCCGAGAACCTGACCACCCGCCAGCAGGCCAAGCTCGCCTGGATCGCCACGGCCGACCCGCGCCTACACCGGGCCTATCTGCTCAAAGAGCGCCTACGCCTGGCCTTCCAACTGCCCTACCCCGAGGCCGAAGCCTCCCTGGACGGCTGGATCTCCTGGGCCCGACGATGCCGCATCCCCGCCTTCGTGACCCTGCAACGACGCATCGTCAAACACAAGGCCTCGATCCTCGCCGCGATCGAACACGGACTCTCGAACGGACGCATCGAGTCAGTGAACACGAAAATACGCCTGATCACCCGGACCGCCTTCGGCTTCCGCTCACCCGAAGCCCTCATCGCCCTCGCCCTGCTCAGCCTCGGCGGCCACCGACCCACCCTCCCCGGCCGGAACTAACCCACGGAAGCGTCAGAAGAGCCCCATCTGCGGGGTCGGCGCCGAGCACACCAGCATTTCGGGGACCTCGATGCGCGGGGGCGGCCTGGCGCCGCGCCCTCGAGGGACCCGGTGCTCACGATGCGAGACAGACCGGGCCACCGCCGCACCGACGCACCCGAAACGCGAGTCTTGACAGCGTGACCGGAACACCTGTGCTCGAGGCCCTGCCCCAGGCGACCCCCGCGCCCACCGCCGCGGTGGCCGAGCCACGCACGCTCCGCCGTCGGGTGCGGCTGC
>CAZMDO010000442.1:0-2541 GCA_964564445.1 uncultured Ruaniaceae bacterium
GGTGGGTAGGCCGGGATGCTGCTCGACGCGCGTCGACGACCATCCCGGTCCGGGTGGTCGGTACACGTCAGGCTCCCGGCGCGTTGCTCCAGAGCGGAGACTCATCGCGCAGAGGGCATGCCGAACGTGCGCATCAGCGACACATTCGGCAGAACATGCTGGCCAGCGTACGTGCTGGCACCGGAACCGGACAGGGTGTCTTGCATGGTGGACATCGGCGACTGTGACTGATGTGAAAGTTGTGAACAGAGAGGCTCGTGTTCACAAATCCTGCGAAATCCAGTACGTTAGGGCGCGTTCCCGTCGTCAAGGTCAATGCGACACGCCGTGTCTCTGCGATTTGATGGGAGATGCGGTGCGGCAGATCGCGCGCTGCGGGAGGACGGAGCTGCTGCGGCGGCAGGATGAGGAGCGACTTCGGTGCTGACCCGGACCCAGTGGCGTGGCGCTGCTGCCACGCTGGCCGCAGGTGCTCTGGTCGGTGCCCTCTGGGTGGCGCCGGCGCAGGCGGACCCGGACTACCCGAGCCAGGACGACATCGCCCAGGCGCACGAGGCGGAGCAGTCCACCGCCGAGCAGATCCAGGCGATCGAGGTCGAGCTCGCCGCCAACAACGCCGCCCTGGAGCAGGCGAGCATCGATGCCGAGCTCGCCACCGAGGCCTACAACCAGGCCGCTGTGGAGCGCGAGGAGGCCGAGGACGCCGCGGACGATGCGGCCGCTGCGGCGGAGCAGGCGGACGCCGACGTGCTCGCCGCGCAGCAGCACGTCGCCCAGATCGCGATGGCCTCCTACCGCAACAGCGGTGAGATCCAGCAGCTGTCCATGTTCTTCTCCGCGGAAGACTTCGAGCAGGCGCTGGACCGGGCCACCATGTTCCAGGTCATCGGCTCCGACGCCGACCAGGCCTACCAGCGTCTCGATGCGGCCGAGCGGGTCGCCGAGGTCATGCACCGCCGCGCCGACGAGGCCCTGGCCGAGGCCGAGGAGGCCGCAGCCGCGCTGGAAGAGGCGTCCCAGCGCGCCGACGCCGCGGCCCTGGCCGCCCAGACCGCTGTGGAGACCACCGCCAGCGAGCGCGACGCGATGATCGTCCAGCTGGCCGACCTGCGCCAGACCACGGTCGCCCTGGAGCGGGAGCGCCAGGAGGGGATCGAGGCCGAACGGCGCGCGCGGGAGAGCGCCGCGGCCGCCCGCGCCCTGCAGGTCGAGACCGAGCAGCAGGCCGACGAGGCCGACAGGACCCCGGAGGAGACGACGGCCGAGGACCCGGCCCCGCCCGCCCCGGACCGTGCCGACCCGCCCAGCCGTGACCACGACCGGCCCAGCCGGGAGGACTCGGGCTCGTCCAGCTCTGGCACCGGCTCGTCGAACTCGGGCTCGTCCGGCACTAGTTCCGGCTCGTCCAGCTCTGGTTCGTCGGGATCCTCCGACTCCGGCGGCAGCTCGTCGGGCAGCTCCGGCTCGTCCAGCTCCGGCTCCTCGGGTTCGTCCGGCTCCAGCTCTGGTTCCTCCGGCTCCTCAGGCTCCTCGGGTTCGTCCGGCTCCAGCTCTGGTTCCTCCGGCTCCTCAGGCTCCTCGGGTTCGTCCGGCTCCAGCTCTGGTTCCTCCGGCTCCTCCGGCGGCAGTTCCTCCGGCGGTGGCGGCGCGACCGCACCCGCCAGCGTGGGCCAGGCCGCGCTCAGCTGGGCGATGACCCAGCTCGGCAAGCCCTACGTCTGGGGCGCCGAGGGCCCGAGCGGCTACGACTGCTCCGGTCTGACGATGCGCGCCTACCAGAACGCCGGCGTCTCCCTGCCGCGCACCACCGGCGCCCAGTACGCGGCCACCACGCACGTGCCGGTCAGCCAGATGCGCCCCGGCGACCTGATCTTCTACTCCAGCAACGGGTCGGCGTCCGGCATCTACCACGTGGCCATCTATGCCGGTGACGGGATGCGGGTGCACGCGCCGTCGCCGGGCAAGAGCGTGGAGTACGTGCCGATCTGGTGGGTCAACGTGCTGCCCTACGCCGGCCGCGTCTGACCGGCGCGCCGCACCGGGTCCTCGACGGCGCAGCTCGCCGGGCCCGCAGGCCCGCACCGGGGTGAGCCGGGTGCTCCAGGGCGACGGCGCAGCTCGCCGGGCCCGCAGGTCGGCACCGGGGTGAGCCGGGTGCCTGGGCAACGGCGCAGCTCACCGGGCCCGCACGCCCGCACCGGGATGAGCAGGTCACTCGGGCACGACCCGGCGGCGCCGCCGGCGCCGCGCGCCCGAGCACCTCAGCGTGCCGCGAGGGTACCGACCAGGCCGGGCTACGCCGTCGGGCGGATCGTGATCAGTGGCCGATGTGCGGCTGCGGGTGGGTGTACCCGGTCTCCTCGGCGCGGGTGAAGGAGCGGCGGATCTCGTTCTCCGCGGCCTCCCGGTCCACCCAGTGCGCGCCCTCCACCGACTTGCCCGGCTCCAGGTCCTTGTACACCTCGAAGAAGTGCTGGATCTCCAGGCGGTGGAACTCCGAGACGTCGTCGATGTCGCTGCGCCAGCTCGCCCGCTGGTCCC
>CAZMDO010000443.1:0-2541 GCA_964564445.1 uncultured Ruaniaceae bacterium
CGGGTCTTCGCGCAGCGTCCGCAGGAACAGGGTCGACATCCGCATCAGCACGCGGCGAGTCTATCGGCCCGTGGCCGCCGTCCCGGGCACTGGCGGTGGCGGGCCGGTGCAGCCAGACTTGGGGCATGCCGGAGATGCCTGAGGTGCAGGGGCTGGTGGACTTACTCGCCGGTCGGACCACCGGTCGGCGGATCAGCGTGGCCCGCCTCGCCTCGATCCAGGCGCTGAAGACCTACGACCCGCCGTTGGCGGACCTGCTCGGGGCCACCGTGCGCGGGGTGGTCCGGCACGGCAAGTGGATCGATCTGGTCACCGAGCCGATGTCCGGCGACGGCGCAGCGCACCTGGTCGTCCACCTCGCCCGGGCAGGGTGGCTGCGCTGGTACGAGGAGCTGCCGAAGACCCAGCTGCGGCCCGGGCGCTCCCCGATCGCGCTGCGCGTCGGCCTCGACGACGGTTCCGGCTTCGACCTCACCGAGGCGGGCACGAAGAAGAAGCTGGCGGTGCACCTGGTGCGCTCGGTCGCCGAGGTGCCGATGGTGGCCAGCCTCGGTCCGGACCCGCTCGATGCCGCCTTCACCGTGGAGGTGCTGGCGGGCATCCTGGCCGGGCGGCGCACCCGGCTCAAGGGTCTGCTGCGGGACCAGTCGGTGGTGGCCGGCATCGGCAACGCCTACAGCGACGAGATCCTGCACGCGGCCCGGATGAGCCCGTACACGCTGGCCAGCGCGCTCACCGAGGACGAGGTCGCCGTGCTGCACGAGGCGACCGTTACCGTGCTGCAGCGCGCCGTCGCCTCCGCCGCGGGCCGGCCGGCGGCGGAGCTGAAGGACGCCAAGCGGGCGGGCATGGCGGTGCACGGACGCACCGGCGAGCCCTGTCCGGTGTGTGCGGACACCGTGGCGGAGGTGTCCTTCGCGGACTCCGCGCTGCAGTACTGCCCCACCTGCCAGACCGGCGGGAAGCTGCTGGCGGACCGGCGGATGTCCCGGCTGCTGCGCTGACCGGCAGCCCTCAGAACAGGATGGTGGCGTAGGTGCCGACCTGGCGGAACCCGACCTTGCGGTACACCGCCAGCGCCGGGGCGTTGTAGGAGTTGACGTACAGCGAGACCAGCGGGGCCACGTGCTGCTGGGCGTAGGCGACCACGGCGGCCATCCCGGCGGCGGCGTAGCCCCGGCCGCGGTAGCGGGGGTTCACCCACACCCCCTGCACCTGCGCGATGCCGAGGGCCACGATGCCCAGCTCGGCCTTGAAGATCACCTCGCGGCCGTGCTCGGTGTCCGCCACCCAGGACAGCGACCGGCCCGACTCCACCAGCGCGCGCACCCGGCGCTCGTACCCGCTGCCGGAGTCCAGCGGCGAGTAGCCGACCTCTTCGGTGAACATCGCCACGCAGGCGCGCAGCAGCACGTCCAGGTCGGCCCGGTCCGACAGCCGCACCTGGGGGTTCGGCTCCACCAGCGGTGCGGTCTCGATGGTCAGCGACGGCTGGTCGGCGCGCACGTCCCGCGGGGTGGGGGCGTCCGCCTCCAGGTGTGTCCACAGGCCGAGCACGTCCTGCGCGGGGCCCACGATGGAGGAGTAGCGGCGCCGCCGGGTGCGCAGCCGGCGGGCGACCAGCTCGGCCCCGCCGGGCGGGAGCCGGTAGGGCACCACGTTGCCGCCGGTCCAGCACAGCCCCTCCAGCCGGCCGCCGTCGACCAGGCACCACAGCTGGTCGCCGTAGAAGGAGTAGCGGCCGAGGGCCTCCACGTGCTCCCCGAGCAGCGCCGCCTCCACCGGGTCGCGCTGGCAGAACGCCTGGATGTCGGCGGTCCGCAGGCTGCGCGCGTCCTGCACCTCCAGCGGGGGCGCTGGGCGGATGCTCCGGGTGCGGCGCGGCCAGGACGGCATGGTGCGATTGTGCCGCACCCACCGGGGGTCAGGAGACAGTCACGGCCACCGATCCGGAACCGTGCTGCTCCCCGGACTCCTCGGCGATCCGGTTCGCCTCGGCGAGCAGGGTGGCCACGATCTGGTCCTCGGGCACGGTCTTGATCACCTCACCCTTGACGAAGATCTGCCCCTTGCCGTTGCCGGAGGCCACGCCGAGGTCGGCCTCGCGCGCCTCCCCGGGCCCGTTCACCACGCAGCCCATCACCGCTACCCGCAACGGCACGGTGAGGTGCTCCAGGCCGGCGGTGACCTCCTCGGCCAGGGAGTAGACGTCCACCTGGGCCCGCCCGCAGGAGGGGCAGGAGACGATCTCCAGCTTGCGCTCACGCAGGTTCAACGACTGCAGGATCTGCAGGCCGACCTTCACCTCCTCCACCGGCGGGGCGGACAGCGACACCCGGATGGTGTCCCCGATGCCCTGGGAGAGCAGCGCCCCGAAGGCGGTAGCGGACTTGATGGTGCCCTGGAACGCCGGCCCGGCCTCGGTCACGCCCAGGTGCAGCGGCCAGTCACCGGCCTCGGCGAGCAGCTCATAGGCGCGCACCATCACCACCGGGTCGTTGTGCTTGACCGAGATCTTGAAGTCGTGGAAGTCGTGCTCCT
>CAZMDO010000444.1:0-2537 GCA_964564445.1 uncultured Ruaniaceae bacterium
TAGGCTGCCGGCGGCGATGGATCCCGCCGGGGCTGCGTGCCCGAACCGCCGCGAGGGCTGATGGTTCCTGTTCCGCCCGAGACGGCGGGCAGGACGTGGCATGCCCGCAGGAGGAGGAGTCCATGGCCGACCGAGAGAACCCGTCGCGCGGTGTGCGCCCGCCGTACCTGCGGCCGGGCTCACTGCTCCTGGTGGCCGGTGGGGGAGCGGTCGGCACCACGGCGCGACACCTGCTGGAGGCGGCGTTCCCACCGGCACCGGGCGAGGTGCCCTGGGTGACGTTGGTGATCAACGTGACCGGAGCGTTCCTGCTCGGCGCGCTGCTGACCACCCTGGCCCGCACCGGTGCGGACACCGGCCTGCGCCGCCGGGTGCGCCTCGCGGTGGGGACCGGAGCCCTCGGTGGGTACACCACCTACTCGACGTTCGCCGTCGAGGTGTGGGGCTTGCTCGACGCCGGGCACACCTGGGCCGGCGCCGGCTACACCGCCGGGATGGTGCTCGCCGGCGTGCTGGCCGCCGCCCTCGGGCTGCTGCTCGTCCGGTGGCTGGTGCCCGCTCGCGGCGGGGAGGCGGCGGCGTGATCGTGCTCGCGGTGGCGCTCGCCGGCGGGCTGGGAGCAGCCTTGCGGTTCGTGGTGGACGGGGCGCTCTCCCGGGGCCGGGACCGGGCCCTGCCGCCGGGGATGATCGTGGTGAACCTCACCGGCTCGTTCCTGCTCGGCCTGCTGGTCGCCGTGGCCCGGGACCATGCCGGCCTGGATGCCTGGGTGACCGTGCTGGGCACCGGGATGCTGGGTGGGTACACCTCCTTCTCCACGGCCAGCGTGGAGGCGGTCACCCTCGCCCTGCGCGGCGGGTCGCGGGCTGCCGTCACCGCCGCGTTGCACGCCGGCGTCATGGTGCTGGCCAGTCTGGCAGCCGCCGGGCTCGGCCTGTGGCTGGGGTGAGTCAGCAGGGTGCTGCCGGTCGCTGGTCGGAGCCGGCGGGGACGGCGGGAGTGGCGGGGCCGGTCTGGTGGCGCCGGCGCGGGGCGGCTCGGTCGGGTTCAGGCGGACCGGCGCCGCTGCACCACGAGCGCACCTGCCCAGGCGAGCACCAGGATGCCGATGCACCAGGCCAGCGCCACCCACAGGGCAGAACCGACCGGCTGGCCGGCGAGCAGCGCACGCAACGCGTCCACGATCGCGGTCACCGGCTGGTGCTCGGCGAACGCCCGAAGGGCACCGGGCATCGTCTCGGTCGGCACGAACGCCGAGCTGACGAACGGCAGGAAGATCAACGGGTAGGAGAACGCACCCGCGCCGTCCGGGGACTTCGCCAGCAGGCCGGCGATCACCGCCACCCAGGTCAGCGCCAGGGTGAACAGCAGCAGGATGCCGGCCACCGCCAGCCAGCCGAGCACCCCGGCCTCGGGGCGGAAGCCCAGCAGCAGCGCCACCCCGATCACGACCACCAGGGCGATGGCGTTCGCCACCAGGGACGTGATCACGTGCGCCCAGAGCACGCCGGAGCGGGCGATCGGCATGGACCGGAACCGTTCCAGGATGCCGCTGCTCAGGTCGGTGAACAGCCGCAGCGCGGTGTAGGCGATGCCCGAGGCGATCGTGATCAGCAGGATGCCGGGCAGCAGGTAGTCCACGTAGTGCTCGGCAGGGGTGGTGATGGCGCCGCCGAACACGTAGACGAACATCAGCATCATCGCCACCGGCATCACCGCGGTGGTGATGATCGTGTCCAGGCTGCGGGTGATGTGCCGCAGGGAACGGGCGGTGAGCACGGCGGCGTCGGAGAACGCAGTGATGGTCATCAGGGCTCCTCGGTGGTGCGGGCGGCCCGTGGGCCGACGAGGGCGAGGAAGATCTCCTCGAGCGTGGGCTGCTTCTGCACGTACTCGACCGTCGCCGGCGGCAGCAGCGCGGCGAGCTCGGCGAGCGTTCCGTGGGTGAGGATCCGGCCCTCGTGCAGGATCGCGATCGTGTCCGCGATCTGTTCGGCCTCCTCCAGGTACTGGGTGGTGAGCACCACGGTGGTACCGGAGGCGGCCAGGGTGCGGACGGCGTCCCACACCTCGATCCGTGCCTGCGGGTCCAGGCCGGTGGTCGGTTCGTCCAGGAAGACCACCGGCGGGTTGCCGATCAGGCTCATCGCGATGTCCAGCCGGCGGCGCATGCCGCCGGAGTAGGAGGCCACCCGACGACTGCCGGCCTCGGTGAGGCCGAACCGGGCGAGCAGGCCCTCTGCCACTGCCGCAGGGTCGGCCACGTGCCGCAGCCGGGCGATCAGCAGCAGGTTCTCCCGACCGGTGAGGATGTCGTCGACCGCGGCGAACTGCCCGGTCAGGCTGATCGAGGCGCGCACGCGTGCCGGCTCGGCGGCCACGTCGAACCCGGCGACGGTAGCCGTGCCGGCGTCGGCAGCCAGCAGGGTGGCCAGGATCTTGATGATGGTGGTCTTCCCGGCGCCGTTCGCCCCGAGCAGGGCGAGGATGCTGCCGGGTGCGACGTCCAGGTCGACCCCGCGCAGCACCGGGGTGCC
>CAZMDO010000445.1:0-2529 GCA_964564445.1 uncultured Ruaniaceae bacterium
GGTCGTCGAAGACGATCAGCACGTGCTTGCCCTGGTACATCCAGTGCTGGCCGATGGCCGAGCCGGTGTAGGGGGCGATGTACTTGAAGCCGGCAGCGTCCGAGGCCGGGGCGGCCACGATAGTGGTGTACTCCAGCGCACCGGCGTCCTCGAGCGCACCGCGCACCGAGGCGATGGTGGAACCCTTCTGGCCCACCGCCACGTAGATGCAGCGCACCTGCTTGTCCGGGTCGCCGGTCTCCCAGTTCGCCTTCTGGTTGATGATCGTGTCCAGCGCGATCGCGGTCTTGCCGGTCTGCCGGTCACCGATGATCAGCTGCCGCTGACCGCGACCGATCGGGATCATCGCATCGATCGACTTCTGCCCGGTCTGCAGCGGCTCGTGCACGCTCTTGCGCTGCATCACGCCGGCTGCCTGCAGCTCCAGCGCCCGGCGGCCCTCGGTCTCCAGCTCACCGAGGCCGTCGATCGGGTTGCCCAGCGGGTCCACCACGCGGCCCAGGTAGCCGTCACCGACCGGCACGGAGAGCACCTCGCCGGTGCGGCGCACGCTCTGCCCCTGCTCGATCCCGCTGAACTCACCGAGGACCACGACACCCACGGAGCGCACGTCCAGGTTCAGTGCCAGGCCCAGGGTGTCGTCCTCGAACCGGAGCAGCTCGTTGGCCATCACGCCGGGCAGGCCCTCGACCTCGGCGATGCCGTCGGCGGCCAGGGTGACCGTACCGACCTCCTCGGCGGCGGATGTCGCCGGCTCGTAGGAGCTCACGAAGCTGTCCAGCGCAGCCCGGATCTCCTCGGGCTTGATCGTCAGTTCAGCCATCTGTTCGTCCTTCTCCTTAGACCGCCGAAGCGATCGGTTCGCATCTGAAAAGTGGGGGCTTTGTCAGCCGGCCAGGCGCCGGCGGGCCTCGTCGAGTCGGGTGAGCATGGTCGCGTCGACCACCTCGTCGCCGATCTGGATCCGCACGCCACCGACCACGCTCGGGTCCACGGCGACGTTGATGTGGACAGCGCGACCATAGGCGCGTTCCAGGATGGCGTCCAGGCGGTCGATCTGCGCCTGGGTGAGCGGGCGGGCCGCGGTCACCGTGGCCACCAGCTGCTGGCGCCGCTCGGCGGCCGCCTCGATCAGGTGGGTGAGCGCCGCGGCGAGCGAGGGCTCGTGGCTGGAGCTGAGCGCCCGCTCGGCCAGCTGCAGGGTCTGCGGGGCGACCCGCGTACCGATCAGCGAGGTGAGCAGGGCGGTGCGGTCGGCCACCGACCGGTCCTTCTCCGCCAGCGCCAGCCGCAGCGGCCGGTTGTCCGCGAGCAGCCGCTGCAGGGTGAACAGCTGGGACTCCACGTCCAGCAGCACCCCGTCCGCCTCGGCGCTGGCGAGCACCGCGTCGGTGCCGAGCACCTCGGCGGCCGCGCGCAGGTCGTCACCGGCGGACCAGCGGGACCGGACCATCCCGGCGAGCAGGTCGAGCACCTCACCGCTGACCTTGCCCTGCAGCAGCGTGGTGACCACCTCGGCCTTGTCCGCGCCCTCCCGTGCGGGGTCGGTCAGGGCGCGGCGCAGCCCGCCGTTGTCGCTGAGCAGGTCCGCCACCGAGAACAGCTCGGTACCCAGCGTCTGGGCGCCGGCACCAGAGCGCCGCAGCACCGGGTCGAAGGTGCTGCGTGCGGTCTCCAGGGAGGACTGGCTGCTGGCCCGCATCACGCCTCCGACTCGTCGGCGCGGGCACTCTGGCCTGCGCCCTGCGTGGCCTCGGCGGGCTGCGCCTCGCCACCGGCCATCGTCTCCTCGAGCTCGTCGAGGAACCGGTCGATCACCCGGGACTGCCGGGCGTCGTCGGCGAGGGACTCCCCGACGATCCGAGAGGCCAGCTCGGCGGCCAGCGCACCCACGTCCGCACGCAGCGAGACCACGGCGGACTGCCGGGCGGCCTCGATCTGGCGCTGGGCGTTCTCGGCGATCCGGGTGGCCTCGGACTGTGCCTTGCTCTTCGCCTCGGCGACGATCTGGGACGCGTCGGAGTTGGCCTCCTCGCGGATGCCGGCAGCCTCCTTGCGGGCGGCGGCGAGCTCACGCTCGGTCTCCGCCTTGGCGTCGGCCGCTTCCGCCTGGGCCTTCTCGGCCAGCTGCAGGCCGCCCTCGATCTTGGCCGCACGCTCGTCGAGGATCGCGTTCATCTTCGGCAACAGGTACTTGATGATGAAGAACGCGAAGATCGCGACGAAGACGAGCGACCAGATGATCTCGAACGGCGCAGGGATGAACGGGTTCGAGGGCGTTTCCGCTGTGATCATGAGAGCTCCCGGTGACGCTGGATCTGGTGGATCAGAACATGAACCCAGTGACGAGGCCGAGCAGCGCGAGCACCTCGACGAAGCCGATACCGATGAACATGTTCGTGGTCAGCTTGCCGGACAGCTCGGGCTGACGGGCGATGGAGGTCTGGGTCTGGCCGATCAGGATGCCCAGGCCGATGCCCGGACCGATCGCCGCGAGGCCGTAACCGAGAGTTGCGATGTTGCCTTCCA
>CAZMDO010000446.1:0-2521 GCA_964564445.1 uncultured Ruaniaceae bacterium
CCGGCGAACGCCCCGTTGAACAGGGTGTCGTAGAGGGAGAAGGCCCGGCCGCGGTAGGCGTCGTCGGTGTCGGTCTGCACGATGGTGTCCACGGCGATCTTCGCGCCCTGCACCGCCAGCCCCATCAGCACGGCGGCCGCGGCGATCACCTCGAAGACCGGCTGCACGGCCATCAGCACCTGGCTGCCCGCCCCCAGCACCAGGCAGACCACCACCCAGGTGGACGGGCTCATCCGTTCGTGCGCGAGCGGGGTGAGCACGATCGCCAGACCGTTGCCGGCGAAGGAGATCCCGGTGAGCAGGCCGAACATCGCCAGCCCGGCGGCGGCGTTGGTGGGGTCGACGAGCAGGTTGCGGGAGATCAGGATCAGGGCGATGAAGTTCACGCCGTAGAGGAACCGGTGCAGCGCCATGATCGCCAGCGCCGCCCCCGGAGTCCCACGGGCGGTGAGGTAGCGCGCCCCGGCGACCAGCTCGCGGGCGGTGGCCCGGACATCCGCCCAGGCCCGCGCGATGCCATGGCCACTCGCGGGCCGTTCGTCCGGCCCCAGCTGGTCCTTGCCCAGCCGGAGGGCCAGCGCCGAGGCGCAGCCGAACAGCACGGCCGCGACCACGAGCACCACCCCGTCCCGCATCGGTCCGGCGGGCAGCAGCAGCCCGAGCCCGAATCCGATCCCGGCTCCGACCACGGCCGAGACCGCCCCGAGCGTGGGCGTGAGGGTGTTCGCGATCAGCAGCTGCTCCTTGGGCAGCACCTTCGGCAGCGCGGCCGAGAGGGCGGCGAGCAGGAACCGGTTCACCCCGAGCGTGACCAGGGCGAGCACGTACACGCCGACCGAGATGCCGTCGAAGGCCATCAGTGCGGCGAGCACGAGCGTGAGCAGCACCCGGGCGGCGTTGCCGAGCAGCAGCACCTGACGGCGCCGCCACCGGTCCAGCAGCGGTCCGGCGAACGGACCGACGATGGTGAACGGCAGCAGCAGCACGGCGAACGCCGCCGCCACCGCGCCGGCGGTGGCCATGTTCTCCGGGGAGAAGAAGAACAGGGTGGCCAGACCGGCCTGGAACATGCCGTCCCCGCACTGGGACACCAGCCGCACCGCGAACAGCTTCCGGAAGTCGCGGTGCACGGCGACCGTACGCAGGTCGGTCCACATCCTCACGTGGCGCAGGCTATCGCGGCCTCCTCCGGACCGACCGGCAGCCATGCTCCGGACCGACCGGCAGCCGTGCCCCGGACCGACCGGCAGCCATGCTCCGGACCTAGGCCCGGCTATGCCCCGGACCTAGGCCCAGCTGTGACCGGCACCACACTCGCTTATTACGAACTACTCAGAACAAGGGTTAGGGTGGCTGCATGACCGCCAGCCCCGACACCGCCGCGCTCGACGCCTGGACCCGGGCGCTGCGCGGGCTGGGCCGGCGCGTCACGCGGCAGCGCCTCGCGGTGCTCGAAGCGGTGCAGACCAGCCCGCACGCCACCGCGGAGGCCGTGCTGGAGCGCGCTCATGCCGCCCTGCCCGGACTGACCGCGCAGTCGGTGTACCAGGTGCTCGCCGACCTCACCGAGGACGGTCTGCTGCGCAAGCTCTCCACCCCGGGCTGCGCGGCGCGGTACGAGATCCGGGTCGGGGACAACCACCACCACGTGGTGTGCGTGCGGTGCGGAGCGGTCGAGGACGTGCCCTGCACGGTCGGACACGCACCGTGCCTGACCCCCTCGACCGACGGCGGGATGCGCATCCTCACCGCGGAGGTCCTGTTCCAGGGCATCTGCGCCGACTGCGAGAACGCCGCCCACACCACCCAGACCAGCTGACCTGTTCGTCACCAACCACAAGGAAGCAGGACCGAATGACCGACGTGACCACCACCACCTCCGGCGCCCCGGTCGCCAGCGACGCGCACTCCAAGACGGTCGGCAACGCCGGCCCGATCGTGCTGCACGACCACTACACCGTGGAGAAGCTGGCGCAGTTCAACCGGGAGCGGGTGCCGGAGCGGGTCGTGCACGCCAAGGGCGCGGGTGCGTTCGGCACCTTCGTCACCGAGGGGGACGTGTCCGCCTACACCCGTGCGGCACTGTTCCAGCCGGGGGTGGAGACCGAGATGCTGATCCGGTTCTCCACGGTCGCCGGTGAGCAGGGCAGCCCGGACACCTGGCGCGACCCGCGCGGCTTCGCGGTGAAGTTCTACACCACCGAGGGCAACTACGACCTTGTCGGCAACAACACCCCGGTGTTCTTCATCCGCGACGGCATCAAGTTCCCGGACTTCATCCACTCCCAGAAGCGGCTGCCCGGCTCCGGGCTGCGCGACGACGAGATGCAGTGGGACTTCTGGACGCTGTCCCCGGAGAGCGCCCACCAGGTCACCTGGGTGATGGGCGACCGTGGCCTGCCGCGCACCTGGCGGCACATGGATGGCTTCGGTTCGCACACCTACCAGTGGATCAACGCCGCCGGCGAGCGGTTCTGGGTGAAGTACCACTTCAAGACCGACCAGGGCAACGAGTTCCTCA
>CAZMDO010000447.1:0-2519 GCA_964564445.1 uncultured Ruaniaceae bacterium
GACAGCCACGACGCCTGGCGCCGCCGGCTGGCGGCAGGGTTCGACGCCCACCGGGTGCAGGTGAGCGTGTGGCCGGACCGGCTGGCCGCGGCGGTCGCGGCCGGGCTGGCCACCGGGGATCGGCTGCCTGGCGGCGACCAGCTGCTGACCATGGGCTACCTGAAGGTGATCAGCGACGGGTCGCTGAACACCCGCACCGCCTGGTGCCACGAGCCGTTCAGCGACGGCAGTCAGGGGGCGGCGAACCTGCCGGCCGAGGAGCTGACCGCGCTGATGGCACGCGCCTCGGCGGCGGGCATCGCCTCGGCGATCCACGCCATCGGGGACCGGGCGGGCACGGTGGCGCTGGACGCCTTCGAGGCCACCGGCGCCCGCGGGCGGATCGAGCACGCCCAGCTGCTCACCGACGCCGACGTGGCCCGGATGGCGCGGCTCGGGGTGGTCGCCAGCGTGCAGCCCGCGCACGCGGTCGCTGACCGGGACGTGGTGGACCAGCTCTGGCCGGCCCAGGCGCCGCGGGCCTACCGGTTCGCCGACCTGCACCGCGAGGGGGTGGCCCTGCGGCTGGGGTCGGACGCGCCGGTGGCGCCGCTGGACCCCTGGCTGGCGATCAGCGCCGCCGTGCACCGCAGCGCCGACGACCGCCCGGCCTGGCACGCCGAGCAACGGCTCGACCTGGCCACGGCGCTGCGCGCCTCCTGGGGTCCGGTGCACCGCATCCGGCCCGGCGGCCCGGCCGACCTGGTGCTGCTGGACCGGCACCCGGAGACGGTGCTGGCCGACGTCCGGGCCCGCCCGCAGGTGCTGGCCACAGTCTGCGCCGGCCGGCTGACCCACCTCGGCTGCTGACCGCCGGCTGCTAGCCGACCACCGCCGGCGCCACGCGCCCGCGGCCCCTCACCACAGCGGGCGTTCCACCATCGTCTCCGGACCGGGCTCCGCGGGCGACCCTCCGGCCCCTGGACCGGGCCCGGACGCCGCCGGCCGCTCCGGACCCACCGCCTCGCCAGCGTCGTCAGCGTCGTCAGCGGCACCGGCGGCCCCAGCACCCTCGGCGTCCTCTGCTGCCCGCACCGCCAGGCCGCGCAGCCAGGCCAGGCGGGCGAGGTCGGAGCGGAACGTCTCCAGGGTGGCGATCGTGTAGAGCCCGTCGATCTGGTCGGTGGCGCGCATCTGGTGGATCCGCCGCAGGTCGGCCTGACGGGCGAGCCACCCGATCCCGTCCACCACGGCGAGGATGGCCTGGCGGGGCAGCCGGACGTCAGCCATGTCGGCGATCTCCCGCACCGCGTCGGTGAGCTTGGAGCCGGTGGAGTCGAAGCCCTTGGCCGCGACCGCGATGTGCTCGGTACCGTCCTCGTCGAGCACGAGCAGGTCGCAGGGGGCGTCCCGGCCACCGCGTCCGGTGAACCGGGTGCGCACCTGGATGGTCAGGCCGAGCTCGCGGGCGATGTCCTCGATCCGGTCCTCCACGCTGCGCCCCTGCTCACCGGCGGAGGCGGCCCGCACCCGGGAGCCGGCCCGGGCCACCAGCACGTCACCGAAGGTGTACTGCCGGTCCAGCTGGCTGCGCAACGAGGCGAGGAGGTCGAACTCGGCGTCCAGCCACTCCACCACCTCCCGCGCCCCGGACCGCACCAGGGCAGTCACCGAGGCGGAGCCGAACCGCGCCTGCAGGTTGCGCTTGGTCCGTTCGCTGGTCAGGCCCACGCTCAGGGTGAGCACCTCGGCCCGGGCGGGGTCCCGGCGCAGCCATGCGGTGACGGTGTCCACGTCCAGCTCCTGCAGCAGCGCCAACGAGGCGGCCGCGGCCTGGATCCGTTCCGCGGCCGGGGTGGTGGACAGCGGGCTCACGTGCACCGACACCTGGCCGATGGAGTCGCGGTAGGCCTCGAACGTGGGCGCGGTCATCGGCCCACGAAGAGCAGCTCGGAGACCGCCCTCCGTCGGGCGGCGGCGTGGGTGCCGAAGGAGTAGGTGTGGTCCACCCGGTGCACCTGCACGCGTGGCTTCACCCGCCGCATCAGGTCCTCGATCACCTCGGCCCCGGGCAGGGCGTTGGTCGAGTAGGACAGCACGATCGTGCCGGAGTCGGCGAACTGCTCCAGGGTGCGCCGGAGCGCCTCGGTGATGGTGCGCTTGTAGGCGAACGGCGTGAACTTCTTCGCGATCTTCTTCGTGCGGGTCTCCGGCATGAGCTCCTGCCCCTCCCAGTACACCGAGAGACCCTGCAGGAAGTGGTAGCGCTTCATGTAGTCGGCGTCGTCCGAGGGCGGCGCGTACGGGGGATCCAGGTAGACCAGGTCCCACCGCTCGTCCGGCAGGTCGGCGACGTCCCCGGTGATGGTGCGGTGGTCGCGGCCGTCGGCGAACACCACCCGGTTGTACTCCTGCACCCGCTCGGCGAAGTGCTCGCGCAGGCTCAGCCGCAGGTCCCGCCGGCCGTCCAGGTACCGGGTGGAGTCGGTGAAGGTGAACACCCCCCGGGGCTGCTTCCGGGCGGCGGAGAGCAGCAGCGC
>CAZMDO010000448.1:0-2506 GCA_964564445.1 uncultured Ruaniaceae bacterium
CCTTCAGCCCGGCCAGGTAGAGCACCATGATGTAGCCGACCTGCCGCCAGACCGCTGCCACCAGCACCGCATACAGGGCGACGTCCGGGTCCGCGAGCCACTGCCGCTGCCAGCCGTCCAGGCCGAGCAGCGCCAACGAGGCGTTCACCGGTCCGTCCGGGGAGTACAGCACGCGCCAGAACATGCCGGTCACGGTCAGGGAGAACACCATCGGCAGGTAGATCGCGGCCCGGTACAGCCCGATGCCCCGGCCCGGTCGGTTCAGCAGCACCGCCATCAGCAGGCCGATCAGCACGCTCAGCCCGCCGAACCCGACCACCCAGATCACGTTGTTTGTCACCGCGGTCCGGAAGATCGGGTCGGACAGCAGGTCGATGTAGTTCTGCAGGCCGACCGGCTCGGCAGCGCCTATCCCGTTCCACCGGGTCAGGGACAGGGAGAAGGAGTTCATCGCGGGCCAGAACACCCAGAACGCCTCCGCCGCCACCGGCAGCAGCAGGAACAGCCAGACCACCGCCGGCACCTTGCGCACACCGGCCCACCAGCGCGCCGCCGGGGCGCGCCGGTCCGGCAGGGCCGGTGCCGCGGTGCTCACTGCTCGGAGTCCCAGACCCGTTGCGCCGCCGCCTGCCAGCGCTCCTGGATCGCCGGGATGTCGTCCGGGTTGGCGAGGAACCGGGTGAGGGCGTCGTCGGCGGTGGTCTGCAGCGCGTCCGAGGAGTCCCGGTTGAAGAACTGGGTGATCTCCTCGGTGCTGTTCAACAGCTCGATGCCCTTCTGCACCAGCGGGGAGAACGAGGAGGTGTCCACGTCCGGGCTGGTGGGCAGGTTCGAGGACTGGGACACCTCGATGAACGTCTGCTGCGCCTCCGGGGAGGCCAGATAGCTCAGCAGCGCCGTCGCCCCGGCCGGGTTGTCCGACCCGGAGGCGGCGAAGTAGCCGTCCGTGGGGGCCTCCTCGGCGCTGGGCACGTCCGGATTGATCGGCGGCACGGAGAAGAAGTCCAGGTCGTCGCGCTGGTCCTCGGGGAAGAACTGGGTCACGAACGCCCCGATCAGGTACATGGCGTCCTCGTTCTGCGCCATCGGGGTGACCGCCTCCTGGTGGGAGTAGGAGGCCATGTTCGGGTCGAAGTAGGGGATGAGCTCCCGGTACTGCTCCAGTACGGCCGTGACCTCCTCATCGGTGAACGCGTGCTCGCCGGCGAGCAGCTCCCGGTGGTAGGCGGCACCGTTGATCCGCAGGTCCAGGTAGTCGAACCAGCCGGAGGCCATCCACGGGGTGGACCCGATGCCGTTGGCCAGCGGGTTCACCCCCTTGCCCTTGAGCTCCTCGCACAGCGCCATGAAGTCGTCCCAGGTCTCCGGGGCGCTCACCCCCCACTCGGCGAAGGCGGACTTCTTGTAGAACACCGACCACCAGTAGTAGTTCGTCGGCACGAAGATCTGCGTGCCGTCCTCTGCGCTGGACAGCGACTTGAGCGCATCGGAGAAGTTCGCGCACGCGCCGTCGCCGGTCCACAGGTCGGAGACGTCCATCAGCAGCCCCTCGGCGGCGTAGGCGCGGGCCACCGACCCGGCGTACCAGGACAGCACGTCGGGCGGGTTGTCCGAGGTCAGGTAGGTGGACAGCTGGGCGCGGAACTGCTCGATCGCGACCGTGTTCAACGTGACGTCACCGTCGTAGTCGGCGACGATCTGCTCGATCGCTGCCTTCGGTGCCGGGTCGGACTGGGAGTTCTGCAGGGTGACCGGACCCTCCGGGTCGCCCGTGGGGGCCGCCCCGGTGCCGGTGGCGGTCTCCTCGCCGCCACCTCCGGAGCCGACGCAGCCGGTGAGCACCGCGCCGGCGCCGAGACCGGCGGAGCCGAGCAGCAGGGAACGGCGGGACAGGGATCGAGTGGACATCGTGAGCCTCCTTGCGCCGGCGCTGGCGCTGATCGGTGGCCCGAGCCGGGTGCTCAGGCCGGTGGTGCTGCGGGCGTCCTCCTGGTGAACAGGTCGTTGCACTCCACCTGCAGGGCCACATCGGCCCACATCGGGTGCTGGGGTGCGGCGTTGGAGCACACGATCGTGCCCCAGGCGCCCACACGTGCGGACTCCGCGACGGCGCGGCGGCAGATCTCGGCGCCGACCGGGCCTTCCTCGAACGTGCCGTGCAACGGGGTGTATCCGACCCACCCCTCGCCGAGCACGAGTGGCACCCCGCGGGCCCGGGCGGCATCGGCGGCCACCTCCAGCCACAGCGTGAGCGTCGTGGCCATCTGCTCCCGCCAGCTGCCGTAGCGTGAGTACAGCCACCGGTCGAACGCGGCCGGGTCGCACCAGTCGTGGGTGTACATCTCCGGCTGCGCCACGATCGAGGCGTCCAGCCGCCACGCGTGCTCGGCCGGCAGCACCCACTCGGCCAGGTCGGGTGCCCCCGGGCGGAGCAGGTCCGCGCGGGCCGCGGCCTGGGCGTAGTCGCCGACCTCCCCGCGCAGACCGTAGGTGTCGATCAGTGCCT
>CAZMDO010000449.1:0-2502 GCA_964564445.1 uncultured Ruaniaceae bacterium
GCGTCCCGTTGGACCTGGTGATCTTCCTCGAGCCCGACCTGGCGCGTGCGCACGCCGTACGAGATGGCCTCGGGTGAGTCTCACACCACCTGGGTAAACACGGTGCCTGCGCCGACGTGGCTGTTGCCGTGAGCCGGATATCGCCGATTCCGTCCGTAGCTGTCGATGGCGATGCGATTGGCGCATGCCTGCACGCGTGGCAAGCATGCACTCGCCGGACGCCTGCCAACGGAACGCCGTCCAGGCGGTGTGCTGTCGGGCTCAGCCCCGCTGGCTACACTCCGTACCGCTCTGCCCAGCCACCGTGCTGAATGGCGGGACAGGGCTCGACTTCGGAGGATGTGAGGATGGCGGCAACGCGACAAGCGACGGATCCAGCACGCCGTCGCGGCGCCGTGTCCAACCGGAAGAAGGATCAGGTCGAGGCGCGGGATCGCGGCGGATCCGGTGGTTTCCGGCCCGATATCGAGGGCCTGAGGGCGGTCGCGATCATTCTGGTCCTGCTCTACCACGGGCGAGCGGACGCCCTGTTTCCCGGCGGCTTCGTTGGCGTCGACGTCTTCTTCGTGATCTCTGGGTTCTTGATCACCGGACTTCTGATGCGAGAGTTGGAGAAGCGTGGCCGGGTCTCCCTGCCACGCTTCTATGCCCGGCGTGCAAAGAGACTGCTGCCCGCCGCGGGACTTGTACTGGTGGTCACCGCCGTCCTCACCTGGTGGTCGGTCTCAGTGGTGCAGTGGCGCACCTTCGGCGGGGACATCGTCGGCGCGGCGCTGTATGTGGTCAACTGGGTGCTCGCGGCTCGGTCGGTGGACTATCTCGCCGAGGATGTGGGGGCCTCGCCGGTCCAGCACTTCTGGTCGCTCGCGGTGGAGGAGCAGTTCTACATCGTCTGGCCGTTGCTGCTGGTACTGGTGGCCTGGGTGGTTCGGCGGCGCACACAAGCCCGGTTGCGACCGCTGATGGGAGCAGGGATTGCCCTGGTGATCATCCCGTCGTTCGTCTACTCAGTGGTGATGACCGCTAGCAATCCGCAGGCCGCGTTCTTCGTCACTCCCACACGACTGTGGGAGCTTGGGGTGGGGGCACTGGTGGCGATCGGAGCCGGGCTGTGGGCGAATCTGCCACACCGGGCGGGCATAGCGCTGAGCTGGTCCGGTCTCGTGGCGGTGCTGGCCAGTGGCGTGCTGCTCACTACGGAGGTGGCCTGGCCCGGATATGCGGCAGCCTGGCCAGTACTGGGATCGGCAGCCGTGATCATCGGCGGGTTCACCTCTGGTCGTGCGGGTGCGGCGGGTGTGCTGTCGTGGAAGCCCGCTGTCTGGGTGGGTGGCCTGAGCTATTCGCTGTACTTGTGGCACTGGCCGTTGCTGATTGCCGCGACCGGACTCTGGGGCGAGCTGGGGGCCAAGAGGGGCTTGTTGGTGGCAGCCTTCAGCTTCATCCCGGCATGGTTGAGCTTCAAGCTCGTGGAGAACCCGATCCGGTTCGCCACATCTGTCGCTCGATCAAACCGGCTAGCGCTGTCGATAGGGCTGAACTTTTCCCTTATCGGCGTGACGGCCGGACTCGTGCTGAGCCTTGTCGTGCCACAGGCGCCGAGCAACCCGCAGGCGGAGCATGCGTCGGGTGCGGCAGTACTGGATCGGGGGGATGTGGCCGAGCCCGGCACCGTAGCATCGCTCGCAGATGTCGACTGGTTCACCCCCGAGGCCACCTTGGCCACGGAGTCTGTGCCGTCGGCCTATGCGAACGGATGCCAGCAGAACCAGACCGATGCAGCGGTGGTGATGTGCGAGTACGGGGACCTGCACGGTGACACCGTGGTGGCCGTGGTCGGCGACTCGAAGGTGCTGCAGTGGGAGTCAGCCATCGAAGAGATTGCCGACGACGAGAGCTGGCACATGCAGTCCTACACGAAGTCCTCGTGCGTGTTCAGTGCTGGCATGCAGGTCGACGACGGCAAACCGTACGAGAGCTGTGAGCAGTGGAACAGAAACGTGCTCGCGGAGCTCATCGACCTCGATCCAGACGTCGTGCTCGTCTCCGGTCGGACCACCAGCGCACTGACCGACTGGCACGACCCGGCGTCCGGGACGTCGCAGGCGATGACCGACGCATTGGCGCAGCAGTGGAGGCAGCTGACCGACGCGGGAATACCCGTGGTGGCGATCTTGGACAACCCCAGCCCGGACACGTCGGTCTACGAGTGCGTCGCGGCCAACCTCGATGATCTCCAGGCGTGCACGTTCGATCGCCGCAGGGGCTTCGAGACGTCCCAGGCGCCGCTGCAGCTAGCTGCGGCTGAGCAGGTCCCGGGGGTACAGACCATCGACATGACCGATCGCATCTGTCCCGAGGAGACCTGCGTGCCGGTGATCGGCAACGTACTCGTCTACCGCCAGACCAGCCACCTCACCGACACCTACGTCCGTACCCTCACGCCGTACCTCGCCGAGAAGCTCATCCCAGCAGTGAACGAGGCAACCGGATAGTCGACGA
>CAZMDO010000450.1:0-2497 GCA_964564445.1 uncultured Ruaniaceae bacterium
TCGATGAAGGTGATGATCTCCCCGTCGGAGCTCTTGATCTCGTCCAGCACGGCCTTGAGCCGCTCCTCGAACTCGCCGCGGTACTTCGCACCGGCGACCATGGCCGGCAGGTCCAGAGCGATCAGCCGCTTGTCGCGCAGGGAGTCCGGCACGTCGCCGTCCACCACCCGCTGGGCCAGGCCCTCCACCACGGCGGTCTTGCCGACCCCGGGCTCACCGATCAGCACCGGGTTGTTCTTCGTCCGGCGGGAGAGCACCTGGACCACGCGCCGGATCTCGGTGTCCCGGCCGATGATCGGGTCGAGCTTGCCCTCCCGGGCCGCCGCGGTCAGGTCCACGCCGTACTTCTCCAGCGCCTGGAACGTGCCCTCCGGGTCCGGGCTGGTGACCTTGGCCGAGCCGCGCACCTGCGGCAGCGCGGCGTGCAGCTGGTCGCGGGAGGCGCCCGCGGTGCGCAGCGCCTCCCCGACTGCCGCCGTGTCCTTGGCCAGGCCGAGCAGCAGGTGCTCGGTGGAGACGTACTCGTCCCCGAGCGCCTTGGCCTCGTCCTGGGCCGCGGTGATCACGGTGACCAGGGCGCGCGACATCTGCGGCTGGCTCACCGAGCTGCCGGCCGCGGCCGGCAGCGCCGTGGCGATCCCCTGGGCCCGCTGGCCGAGCGCGTTCCGGTCCGCTCCCACGGCATCGAGGAGCGCGACGGCGACCCCTCCTTCCTGGGTCAGCAGCGCCTGGAGCAGGTGCACGGGTTCCAGCTGCGGGTTGCCTGCGCTGGTGGCGGACTGCACGGCGGCGGCGAGCGCCTCCTGGGACTTGGTGGTGAGCTTGGTATCCATCGAACCTCCGGGACGTGAATGAGCAGGTCAGTGACTGTTCCGGTCAACGACGACAACCTTGAGTCTATTCCGCTCAACTTTGGCTCGTGCCCTGGAGCTCCGCCGTCATCGGCGGCCTGGGCATGGCCATCCTGGCACTGGCCGGGCCGAGCGCGCAGGCCGGCCCGGTGCCAAGCTGCCCTCCGGTTCCTCGTGCACGCAGGCCGGCAGTGCGCCAGACTGACTGGTGGTGCCCGATCGGGCACCCACAGAAAGGAGCACACGATGGTCGGATTCGACGAGCTGAAGAACAAGGCGTCTGAGGCCCTCCAGAACGAGGAGCAGACCGACAGTGCGCTGGACTCGGCGAGCAACTTCGTCAACGAGAAGACGGGTGGCCAGCACGAGGACAAGATTCAGCAGGGGCGCGACTTCCTCGACGGGAAGGTCGGCGACGAGCGCTGACGCCCCTCCGTCGAGCGGCCGGTCGTCCCCCGAGGAGGCCGGCCGCCGGTGTGTCCGGGCACGGCGCAGCGGCACTGCCACTGTGTGCCATCGCACCCTCCTCCCTCGGTGTCCCCACCAGGCAAGCACGCCCTGGCTGGTCCTGCGCGCCTCGTGGATGGGTCGATCTCCCCAGCGTGTGCCGCGACCCCGGCGCAGATGGCAGACTCGCGGTGTGAAGGCACTGCTCCGACCGTTGATCGCCCTGTTCGCCGTGCTCGTGCTGGCCGGCTGCTTCAAGGTGGACGGCGCACTGACCATCTCCACCGAGGACACGGTCTCCGGGGAGGTGATCGTGGCCATCGACCGGGAGTCGGCCATCTCCGAGGGTGAGGACCCGGACGCCTTCGCCTCCGACATCCTCGACGACCTCGCCAGTGCGCCGGAGGAAGGGGTCACCGGCGAGCTGTACGACGACGGTGAGTACGTGGGCGTCACGCTCACCCTCACCCGCACCCCGCTGGTGCGGATCAGCGACGCCACCAGCGGGATGCTGCAGATCACCCACGACGGCGGTCAGTACGTGGTCAACGGTGACTTCAGCGGGCTGCAGCAGTCCGTGGGCGAGGACGTCGCGCCGTGGCTGATCGACCTGTCGATCACGTTCCCGGACGGTGTCACCGAGCACGACGGCGAGCTCTCCGGCTCGACGGTGACGTGGCACCTGACCCAGGGCACGGACACGATGAGCGCGCGCGGCCCGGCACCCGGTGGCGGCGTCTCCTGGGTCTGGATCGCGGTGGTCGTGGTCGTCCTGGCCGCGCTCGCCACCTTGCTGTGGTGGCTGCTGCGGCGCCGGTACGACGGCGGGGTGCTCGCCGGCCTGCGGTCCTCCGGGGCCCGGATGCGCGAGCGGCACGCCGCCGCGCGGGGCGATGCCACCGGACGGATCAGCGACCTGAGCGGGGACCGGTCGCCGGAGTGAGCCGGCCGGCTGCGCCGGTGCGCCGGATCCTGGGGGCGCGGCTGGTCGACGCGTCGCTGGACGGCCAGGCAGCACCGGTCGACGTGACCGTCCACGACGGTCGGATCGCGGCGGTGGAACCGGCCGCCGGCGGCCCAGGCGAGACGGCCGAGGACGGCGTGCTGCGGGCCGACGGCGCCTGGTTGATGCCCGGCCTGTGGGACGCGCACGTGCACCCGACCGACTGGGCCGCCTTCCGGCACCGGCTGGACCTGTC
>CAZMDO010000451.1:0-2493 GCA_964564445.1 uncultured Ruaniaceae bacterium
GCAGGGAGGGTTCCTCAGGGATGGGGTGGCTCCGGCGCCACCGCGCGGTCGTTCGCCGCGAAGAAGGACAGGCACAGCGCCGTGCACAGGTACAGCCAGGCGCCCACGCTGATCACCGGCAGCAGACCGGGGACGAACCCGGTGGCCACCACCACCAACGCCGTGGTGGCTGCCAGCAGCAGCGGCGTGCCGGGGAAGCGGACGAGGAAGAGGGCCGCCAGCCGCCGGCTGCTGCGCCGGTCCAGCTCGTAGTGGGCATCCATGGCCACCAGCAGCACGTGGTAGACCAGCGCGAGGGCGCCGGCCACCGCCAGGACCACCACGGCCACGGTGGCACCGGGCTGGGCGGTGAAGAACCACAGGTTGGCGGCGAGCAGCACGACGAGCACACCGCTGGGCAGCTGCAGCAGCGTGGCCCGGCGCAGCTCAGCGCGCCAGGTCCGGGCGAACTCGCCGACCAGGCCGAACGCGTCGCCCCGGATCCGCTTGCGGCTCACGGCCACCGCGGCAGCGAGCGAAGGGGCCAGGCCGAGCAGCACGCCGCCGGCGAGGGTGCCGAGCAGGACGAGAAGGTTCAGCCCGGCCAGGAATGCGAGGGTCTCCGCCCAGGCGTGCAGCCGGGCGACGCCGGCGACTCGTTGCCCACCGGTGGCTCCGCCCTCGACCCGCGCGCCGGCGGGGCTGCTGAGGCTTGGCGCTGGTCGGGTCACCGCCATAGGTCTCTCCACATCATCGTTGATCGTGCTGGGCTGGGTCGGGGGACGAGGGGCCAGGACCGGCAGCGAGCTCGCAGTGCTCGGGCTCTGCGCGGTGGCGGGCCCCACTTTCGGTAAGGGCTTACCGTGATTCTTTGAATGGATTCACGAAGTGAATGGATTCAGAGTAGGAGGTGGACGGGCGGCTCGTCAACCGCACGCGTGTCGCCGCATGCTGGTGCGGCTGCGGGAGCGGGAGCGGGCGTGCCGGCGAGCAATGGCGCGCGGATGGGCGGCGCCCGCGAGCGGGCGGGCGGGGTGCCGCGGTGCCGGCGAACGGCGGCCCGGATGAGCGGGCGCGCAGCGGCGCCAGCGAGCGGGCGGGGTGCAGCAGTGCCGGCGGGCGGCGCCGCCCCTCGACTCAGTCCGCCGGCAGGGGCGGCCGGTCGAGCACGTCGGCGAGCGCTGCCAGCGTGCTGCGCAGGGAGCGGGTCTGCTCGGCGCCGAGCGTGGCGGCCAGGGCGTCGGCGAGCCGGATCTGCACGGCCTCCACCTGCTCCAGGACAGCGCGGCCAGGTGGGGTCAGGTGCACCAGCGCCAGCTCACCGGCGGGGTCCGACGCGTGCGAGTGCCGGCCGAGCAACCCCCGTTCCACCAGCGCACTCACCGTGGCCTCGGCGGCCTCGACCACCTGTCCGATCACCTCGGCGATACCGCGCGGGTGCACCGATCCGGCGTCCACAGCCGCGAGCACCTGCACCTCGCCGCCCCGCAGGCCGGTCACGGACTCGATCCGGCGGGCGAGCTCGGTGCCGGCCGAGCCGATCCGGGTGAGCTCGTCGGCCAGGCCGAGGATCTCCCCCACTGCGGTGGTCGGAACAGCGTCCCGGACGTCGGCGGCCTCGATGCGGCGTGCCCCTACCGGGACGACTGCGTACTCTCCGGTCCGGTCCTCGTCGATCATGCTCACACCCTGCCCAACGCCGGGTGTGCCGAAATAGTTCCCCGGCACCCGCGACCGGGCCGACAACGACGCGAGGGTGGCCTCGAGGTCGAGCTCCAGCAGAAGATCGACATCGAAGCCACCCTCGCGCGCCTGCGGGGACGCCACCCGTGCGTGCGGGCAGGGCCCGCCCGCGTCAGTGGGCGGCGGCGAGCTCCGGCTCCGCCGGCGCAGCAGTCTCAGCTGCGTCGTCGAACAGGTTCTCGGCGTTCCCGGAGTCGTAGCGTTCGGTGTCCAGGATGCCCTCCCGCTTGGCCACGATGGTGGGCACGAGCGCCTGCCCGGCCACGTTCACCGCGGTGCGGCCCATGTCCAGGATCGGGTCGATCGCCAGCAGCAGGCCCACACCCTCCAACGGCAGCCCCAGGGTGGACAGCGTCAGGGTGAGCATCACCACGGCACCGGTCATCCCCGCCGTCGCGGCCGAGCCGACCACGGAGACGAAGGCGATCAGCAGGTAGTCGGTGATCTGCAGGTCGATGCCGAAGAACTGGGCCACGAAGATCGCCGAGATCGCCGGGTAGATCGCTGCGCAGCCGTCCATCTTGGTGGTCGCGCCCAGCGGCACGGCGAACGAGGCGTACTCGCGCGGCACGCCGAGGTTGCGCTCGGCCACCCGCTCGGTCACCGGCAGGGTGCCGATCGAGGACCGGGAGACGAACGCGAGCTGGATCGCCGGCCACGCGCCGCGGAAGTACTGCAGCACGGACAGCCCGTGCGAGCGCAGCAGGATCGGGTAGACCACGAACAGCACGAGCACCAGGCCGATGTAGATCGCGACGGCGTAGGTCGCCA
>CAZMDO010000452.1:0-2487 GCA_964564445.1 uncultured Ruaniaceae bacterium
GGCACCAGCGAGCCGGTGGCCACCACCCGGTCCGGGCTGCCGAGCACGTGCTGGGCGAAGGAGACCACATACACGCCCAGGTCCAGCAGGGCGCCACCGCCGAGCTCGAGGGCGAACATCCGGTCGGTCACGTCCAGCTCCCGACGCACGCCGAGATCAGCGGTGACGGCCCGCACCTGCCCGATGGCGCCGTCGTCGATCAGCGACAGGGCACGGCGCACCGCCGGCTGGAACCGGGTCCACATCGCCTCCATCACGAACACGCCGTGGGACCGGGCGGCCTCGGTGACCTGGCGGGCACCGTCCAGGGTGGCGGTGAACGCCTTCTCCAGCAGCACCGCCTTGCCCGCCTCGATCGCCGCGATCGCCTGCCGGGCGTGGTCGCTGTGCGGGGTGGCGATGTACACGGCGTCGATGTCCGGGTCCTCCAGCAGCGCCTGGTACCCCGCCACCGCCCGGACCGGGTGCCCGGCCAGGGCGGCATGCTCGGTGGCGAAGGCCTCCGCCCGGTCCCGGCTGCGGGAGGCGACCGCCACCAGCTGCCCGTTGGTCACGTTCGTGAAGTCGGCAGCCACCTTGGCCGCGATCCGTCCCGGTCCGATCAGTCCCCAGCGCAGCATCAACCCACCCTGCCTCTCGTCGTCCCTCCGAGGCTAGCCGAGCCGGCGCCCCGCGAGACCCGCCGTGGACCGGTGCGCCATGATGGACCCCATGGCCACCTCCTCGCAGATCGCCGCCGAGCTCCGGGACCAGTGGGAGCTGCTGCGCACCCGGCTCGTCGACGCCGCCGACGCCACCCTGGACGAGCCGAGCACGCTGCCCGGCTGGACCGTGCGGGACCTGGTGGCCCACCTCGGGCTCAGCCTCGGCGTGCTCTCCCGGTGCGAGCCGCTCGGCACCCCCGGACCGGCGGCGGGCACAGACACCGACCCCGCCCTGCCGGAGCCGCTCTCCTTCGGCGGCTACCTGGCCTCCTACGCCGGCGACGGCGACTCGATCTCCGACCGCGTGCTGGCCTACTCCACCGAGATCGCTGCGAGCACGGTGGCGGCGGTCGACGAGGTCGCCGACCGTGCGCTGGCCCGGGCCGATGAGCTCGCGGGGGCCGGCGACGAGGCGCTCGTGCGCACCGGTCGCGGCGTGATCCGGGTACGGGACCTCCTGCTCACCCGGCTGGTGGAGCTGGTGGTGCACGGGTATGACCTGGCCCCGGCGCTGGCCGACCCGGTGCCGGTGGACACCGGCGCCCGGCACCTGGTCGCCGAGGCGCTGGTGCGCAGCCTGGACGAGCGCACCGGCTACCGGCTGTTCGTGGCCGACGAGGCCGCCTGGATCGGCGCCGCCACCGGCCGGATCTCCTGGGAGGAGGCCGTCGCCCAGGACGCGGTCCGCCCCGAGTACCTCAGCGACGGTGTCCCGGACCTGAGCGGGATCCTGCCGCTGCTCTGACCCGCGCTGGGGCGCACCTGGCTGCCCTGCGACCCGGTAGAGCTGCATGCCGCCAGGTGGTGCGGCAGCGACCGGATCGTGCTGCCGGTGCCCGGGGAGCCAGCAGCGGCGGGGCGGTCAGTGGTCCCGGTGCCGCCTGCGGCGAGAGCCACGCACCGGCACCGTGGCGCGGGTGGCCTCGGCGCGTGCATCGGCCATCGGGAACCCGGCCACGTGCCAGGAGGTCCAGGCGTGCCGCGGTTCACCGCCGAGCAGCTCGGTGGCCCGTTCGATCGTGGCCACGGTGCGCTCCCCCACCTGGAGGGCACCCTCGGCGGTGAGCACCGCGTGCTCCACCCGACCGCCGTGGCGCAGCTCGATCGGCATCGGCGCACCGACCAGGCGCGCCACCGCCCGCAGGTGCGGGTCCGGGTCCAGCTCGTAGGTCTCCGGCGAGCGCGGCGTCGGCGCGGTCGGCACGTCCCGCTCCGGGATCTCCGCCGACTCCACCGCGCCCACCGGCTCCTGCGGGGTCGGCGCAGCGGCCGCCGGGCTGGGGGCGCTCGGCGCGCTCATCCCGGGGTCGATCTCGTGCACCACCTGGCCCTCGAGCACCCGGATGGTGGCCGGCTGCACCGGGGTCACGTCCAGGAGCTGCTGGCCGGTGGAAGTCTGCCGGGCGTCCACGGCGAACACCTGCACCCCGTGCAGCACCCGGGTCGCCTCAAGCACCTCGCGGCTGACCTCTCCGGCCACCACGTACAGCTGCGGACCGGGCTTCGCTCCCGCCGGCCGGGACTCCCGGAACGCGTTCCAGTCCCGGCGGAACCCACCCACCCCGCTGCGGTACCGCCCGGCGATGGTCAGCCACGGGGTGGCGGTCGCCGCTCCGGCGCGCGCGAGGGCTCGCATCAGCCCGGCGCCGTCCAGGCGGTCGGTGACCACGGCGGTGATGACCTGCCCGGCGGCGTCCATCGCGGTCAGGACCGGGTCGTCCTCCTCGCTCCACTCCACCGGGAACAGGTCGGCCTCGATCACGTCCAGGAGGTAGTCACGCAG
>CAZMDO010000453.1:0-2487 GCA_964564445.1 uncultured Ruaniaceae bacterium
TCGGCTTCCCGGTGGTGCCGGAGGTGTACAGGATGTACAGCGGGTGCTCGGCCTCCACCGGGACCGGGGTGTGCTCCGCCGAGGCGCCCTCGAGCACCTCGTGCCACCACAGGTCGCGCCCGTCGGTCCAGGCCACGTCCTGGCCGGTGCGGCGGACCACGAGCACGTTGGTCACGTCCGTCTCGCCCTTGCCGAGAGCCTCGTCCACGGCCGGCTTCAGGGCGCTCGGCTTGCCGCGCCGGTAGCCACCGTCGGCGGTGATCACCAGCTTGGCGTCGGCGTCGATGATCCGGGAGTAGAGCGCCTCGGCGGAGAAGCCGCCGAACACCACCGAGTGGGGGGCGCCGATCCGGGCGCAGGCGAGCATCGCGATGACCGCCTCGGGGATCATCGGCAGGTAGATGGCCACCCGGTCACCGGTGGTCACGCCCAGGGACTCCAGCGCGTTGGCGGCCTTGGACACCTCCCGCTTCAGGTCGGCGTAGGTGATCTCGCGGGTGTCGCCGGGCTCGCCCTCGAACAGCAGCGCGACCCGGTCGCCGTTGCCGGCCTCCACGTGCCGGTCCACGGCGTTGTAGGCGGCGTTGAGCTTGCCGTCGGCGAACCAGCGGGCGGTGGGGGCGCCGGAGAAGTCCAGTACCTCCTCGAACGGGGTGTCCCAGGTGAGGAATCGCCGGGCCTGCTCCGCCCAGAACGCCAGCCGGTCTGCCTTCGCCTGCTCGTACAGCTCCGGCGTGGCGTTGGAGCTCGCGGCGAACTCCGGGCTGGGCGGGAACGAGCGGGTCTCCGTGAGCAGATTCTCCAGAGTCGTTTCTTGGTCAGTCACAGTTCCTCCGAGCAGCTTCTGTGGTGCAGGTTACTTCCCCAGCCTATGCCTCCCGAGGGGGTGCCCGAAGCCCGGTCCAGCCGGAGGAGCGCTGGCTGCGACCGACGGCACCGTGGGCGCGACCGGCGGTCGGGCGCAGCGGTCGTATCGCTGTTACCTTTCTGCCACCGCGGGGGAGGGAGTGCGATGTCCAGGCCACAGGAACCGGCGGCGGGCCGGCCGCACCCGGCACGCGGTGTGCTGCTGCTGGTTGCCGGCGTCGCCGCCGTGGCGCTCGGTGCCTGGTTCGCGGTGCTGGTGCTCTACCTGCTCGGGGTGCTGGCCCTGGTCTGCGGGCTGGCCGTGCTGGTGTGGCGCCGGTGGTCCCGCCCGCTGGTCGTCGCCCTCGCCGGTGCGCTGGCGGCAGCGGGTGCCGGTGGCCCGGCGCTGCTCGCCTGGTGGCAGACCGACCGCGACCTGGTGGTGACGGCCTCCGCACCCGAGGGTGACTACCAGGGTGCCGGCAGCCTGCTCGTCGCCCGGCACGAGGCGGTGGTCGTGGTACCGGCCGACGGCACGACGATCGTGCTGCAGGACCCGCGGACCGGGGACCGGCTGGCGTCCCTGGGCGGCGTGATCGAGGCGGTCGACCCGGCCAGCGGGGTGCTGGCCACCACTGCTGACCACGCCTACTGGTACCACTGGGACGACGACGGCCGGTTCGGTGCCCCGGTGGTGGTCGACCGCAGCGGCCCGAAGGGGGCCTGGTTCGTGGCCGCGCTCACCGCCGACCGCCTGGTCCTGGCCGCCTGCACGTCTGGTGCCGCGCAGGTGTGCACGGTGACCGGGTACGACCGGGCCGGGGAGCAGCTGTGGCAGCTGGAGGAGGTCTCCGTGCCGGCGGAGGCACGGCTGAAGACCCGGTTGAGCACGGACCTCGAGGGCGCCCGGGAGATGCGCCCGCCACCGACCACGCTGGTCACCGGCTACCACCCGTTCCTCGTCCGCGACCTGGACACCGGGGAGGTGCTCGGCCAGCTGCCCGGGGATGCCGATGTGCTCACCGGGGACCTGCTGGTCACCACCCGCGCCGACGGCGCAGCCTCCTGCCACGTCACGGCCACCCGGGCCGGGGAGGTGCTCTGGGAGAAGACACTGACCGCCGCAGGCTGTGCGGAGCCGACCATGTCCACCGAGCTGCTGGTCCTCCAGGAGCGCACCGCGATCGTGGCCCTGGACCTGGACACCGGGGAGGAGTACCGCTGGACCCGGCAGAGTGGTGGGGTGGACGTGGTCGGCTACGCCGCCGTGTACCGGCAGTACAAGGAGCAGGTCGCCGTGGACCTGCGCACCGGTGCGGAGATCTGGCGGCAGAGCGCGGCCCGTGGTCAGATCGCCGGCGACCTGGTGCTGATGGTCGATCCGGTGCGCACCGTCAACCCGTTCGTCAGCGCGCAGGCGCGCGAGGACGGCTGGCAGGTCACCGTGCGGCAGGCCACCTCCGGGGAGGTGGTCTGCCGGCTGCGCTCGCCGGGATCGGTGCACGCCGCGTTCCCGGTGGACGGTGGCCTGGCCGTGCTGGAGACCGGCGGTGGGCTCTCGGTCTACGGGGACCCGGTGGACCCTCGGCGGGTGGGGTGAGCCACCGGCCGGCCGGGAGGGTGAGCACCGGCCGGCCGGGA
>CAZMDO010000454.1:0-2484 GCA_964564445.1 uncultured Ruaniaceae bacterium
CACGGTGCTCGGGCTGCCGCTGAGCACGGTGGAGAGCGCCTCCACCGGCGACCTGGTCACCCGGGTCACCCGGGACGTGTCGGCGATGAGCGACAGCGTCCGCTGGGCGCTGCCGCAGGCGGTGATCGCAGCGGTCACCACGGTGCTGACCGTCGCCGCGATGGTGCTGAACTCGCCGCTGCTGGCGGCCCCGCTGCTGCTGTCCGTCCCGGCGCTGGCGTTCGCGGTGAGCCGGTACCTGAAGCGCGCACCGGCCGGGTACATCACCGAGGGCGCGACCTACTCGGCGATCAACACCACGCTGACCGAGACGGTCGAGGGCGCCCGCACGGTGGAGGCGCTCGGCCTGCAGGAGCGCAGGATCGGGGCCGGGGACGACGACATCGAGGTCTCCGCGCAGGCGGAGCGGTACACGATGTCGATCCGGAACCTGCTGTTCAGCGTGATCGACTTCGCCTACAACTCGCCGCTGGTGACCACCCTGCTGCTCGGTGGGGTGGGCTACCTGAACGGGTGGGTCACGCTCGGCCAGATCACCACGGCCGCCCTGTACATCCAGGCGGTGGTGGAGCCGTTGGACCGGTTGATCTACTCCCTGGACGAGCTGCAGGTCGGCGCGGCGTCCACCACCCGGCTGCTCGGCATCGCTGCGGTCCCACCGGACCGGCAGGCCGGACCCGACCGACCGGCCGGCGTCCACCTGGAGGGCAGCGACCTGCACTTCGCCTACCGACCCGGGCACGACGTGCTGCACGGCGTGGACGTGGACCTGCAGCCCGGTGAACGGCTGGCGGTGGTCGGGCCGAGCGGTTCGGGCAAGTCCACCCTGGGCCGGCTGCTGGCCGGGATCCACGGACCGCGCACCGGAACGGTGACCGTGGGCGAGGTGGAGCTGACCGCGCTGCCGCTGGAAGTGCTGCGCACGGAGGTGGCACTGGTCACCCAGGAGCACCACGTGTTCGTCGGCAGCATCCGGGACAACATCGTCCTGGCCCGGGAGGACTCGACGGACGCGGTCGTGATCGAGGCGCTGCGGGCCGTGGGAGCCTGGTCCTGGGTGAAGGAGCTGCCCAGCGGTCTGGACACCCTGGTGGGGTCGGGCAAGCTGGCGCTCACCCCGGCGCAGGCACAGCAGGTCGCGCTCGCCCGGCTGATCGTGGCGGACCCGCACACGCTGGTGCTGGACGAGGCCACCTCGCTGATCGACCCGCGCACGGCACGCACCCTGGAGTCCTCGATGGCGCGGCTGCTCGAGGGCCGGGCCGTGGTGGCGATCGCGCACCGGCTGCACACCGCGCACGACGCCGACCGGATCGCGGTGGTCATCGACGGCCGGGTCGCCGAGCTCGGCAGCCACGAGGAGCTGGTCGCCGCCGACGGTGAGTACGCGGCGCTGTGGCGGGCCTGGACCAGCTGACGCCTCCTGCGGCCGCCGCGCGATCAATTCTGCGGAAGTACTTTACCGTTGTGCGGAATATGTCTAGACTCCCCCGGGGGAACGGACCACCGACGCCGTGCAAGGGAGCACCGATGACCACCGAGACCACCGAGACCGTGGAGGACGCGGCCGAGCCGCAACGGACGGCGCCGGCGGGGCGCGGGCTGCTCGACCGCTACTTCGGCATCACCAAGGCCGGCTCGACCCTGCCACGGGAGATCCGCGCGGGGCTGACCACCTTCCTGGCGATGAGCTACATCGTGTTCGTCAACCCGGACGTGCTCAGCAACGCCATCGTGATCCCGGGTGTGGACAACGTGTTCACCCAGCTGATCATGACCACCTGCATGGCCGCGGCGGTCGGGTCCCTGGTGATGGGCCTCATCGCCCGCTACCCGTTCGCCCAGGCTCCCGGGATGGGCCTGAACGCGTTCTTCGCGTTCACCGTGGTGCTCGGCATGGGCTACACCTGGGAAGCCGCGCTGGCCGCGGTGTTCATCTCCGGTGCGCTGTTCGTGGTGCTGTCCGTGATCGGCGCCCGCCGAGCCATCGTGCAGGCGCTGCCGCTCACCCTGAAGCTGGCGATCACCGCGGGCATCGGCGCATTCCTGGCGTTCCTCGGGATGAAGAACGCGGGCATCGTCGTGGCGAACGAGGCCACGTTCGTGGCCCTGGGCGACATGCGCTCGGCCCCGGTGTGGCTGGCCCTGTTCGGTCTGATGCTCACCGCCGTGCTGATGAAGCTACGGGTCACCGGGGCGATCCTGTGGCGGATCCTGGGCAGCACCGCGGTGGCGATCGTCAGCCGGGCCGCCGTCTACCCCGGCGCCGACGGCCTGGTGCCGTTCCAGGGCTTCGGCGACGGCATCCTCGGCCTGCCGATGTGGCCCTCCGACCTGGCCTTCCAGCTGGACTTCCACCACCTGCTGCGGGGCGAGAACCTCGTGCTGGGCATGGTCACCGTGGTGCTGACCTTCTTCGTGGTGGACTTCTTCGACGCCACCGGCACGCTGACCGGGCTGTCCCAGCGGGCCGGCTACCTGGAC
>CAZMDO010000455.1:0-2480 GCA_964564445.1 uncultured Ruaniaceae bacterium
ACGGCGTCCACCTCGTTGGTGCGCTTGTAGTCGATCCAGGTCTCGATCAGGTCCGGGGTGAACACGTCGCCCTCGGTGAGGTAGTCGAAGTCCTCCTCGAGCGCGTTCAGCGCCGCCGGCAGCGAGTCCGGCACCTGCGCGATCTCCGCGTGCTCCTCCGGCGGCAGCTCGTACAGGTCCTTGTCGATCGGCTCCGGCGGCTCGATCCGGTTGCGGATCCCGTCGATGCCGGCCATCAGCATCGCGGAGAACGCCAGGTACGGGTTCGACGAGGGGTCCGGCACCCGGAACTCCACCCGCTTGGCCTTCGGCGAGGCCCCGGTCACCGGGATGCGCAGGCACGCCGAGCGGTTCCGCGCCGAGTACACCAGGTTCACCGGCGCCTCGAAGCCGGGCACCAGCCGGTGGTAGGAGTTCAGCGACGGGTTGGTGAACGCCAGCAGGCTCGGCGCGTGGTGCAGCAGCCCGCCGATGTACCAACGGGCCAGGTCCGAGAGCCCGCCGTAGCCGCGCTCGTCGTAGAACAGCGGCGTCCCGTCGGCCCACAGGCTCTGGTGGGAGTGCATGCCCGAGCCGTTGTCTCCGAAGATCGGCTTCGGCATGAACGTGGCCGACTTGCCCGCCCGCCAGGCCACGTTCTTGATGATGTACTTGAACTTCATCAGGTCGTCGGCGGCCGAACGCAGCGTGTTGAACCGGTAGTTGATCTCCTGCTGGCCGGCGGTACCGACCTCGTGGTGCGCGCGCTCCACCTCCAGGCCGGCCTCCTGCATGACCGTGACCATCTCGTCGCGCAGGTCGGCCATCTGGTCGTTGGGGGAGACGGGGAAGTAGCCGCCCTTGTACCGGGTCTTGTACCCGCGGTTGCCGCCGTTCTCGTCCCGGCCGGTGTTCCAGGCGGCCTCGTTGGAGTTGATGTAGTAGAAGCTGGAGTCGGCGCTGGTGGCGAAGCGCACGTCGTCGAAGATGTAGAACTCGGCCTCGGCGCCGAAGAACACGGTGTCGGCGATCCCGGTGGAGGTCAGGTACGCCTCGGCCTTCGCCGCGATGTTGCGCGGGTCGCGGGAGTAGGGCTCGTCGGTGAACGGGTCCACGATGGAGAAGTTCACCACCAGCGTCTTCTGCTCCCGGAACGGGTCCACGAACGCGCTGGTCACGTCCGGCACGAGCTTCATGTCCGACTCGTGGATCGCCTGGAACCCGCGGATGGAGGAGCCGTCGAACATCAGACCCTCGGTGAAGGCCTCACCGGTGAATGCCTCGACCGGGATGTTGAAGTGCTGCATCACCCCCGGGAGGTCGCAGAAGCGCACGTCGACGAACTTGACGTCCTGCTCCTTGGTGAAGGCGATGGCCTCCTCGGCACTGGTGAACATCCGTTGCTCCTCGGTGTTGGTGTGTTGCCGCACACGCTAGGACGACGGCGTTTCTCCACCGTCACCGCAATGTGTCGCCAATGTTAACGAGCCCGCCGCCCCTGGTGCGGGAGGCGACCCGTATGCGGACAGCCGCGTTCCGCCGTCGACGACGTAACCTGGCCTGGTGAGTGACGTCACCAGCGCCCGTGGCGCCCAGCCCTCCCGCGACAGCGGGGACGCCGGCGAGCCGCAGTTCCCCGGCTACTGGGGCCGGCGCATCCTGGCGATCTGCATCGACTGGGCGTTGTCCTCGGCGATCAGCGCCGGCTTCTTCCACTACGACCCGATGGCCACCCTGGCGGTGTTCGGGGTGATGACGTTCGTGCTCGTCGGCACCGCGGGCACCACGATCGGGCACCGCATCTGCGGTCTGGGCATGCGCACACTCACCGGCGGGCTGCCCGGCCCGGTGCGCGCCCTGGCCCGCACGATCGGCGTGCTGCTGGTGGTGCCGCCGGTGATCACCGACCCGGCCGGGCGCAGCCTGCACGACCGCTGGTCCGGCACCCAGGTGGTGCGGCTCTGAGCCGGTGGCCGCCCGGTGGTCCGCGCCTCTAGGCAGGCCGGCCGGACAGGCGTACATTTCGAGCATGACGGCGAAGCTCCAGGTGGTCATTCTCGGTGCCGGTTTCGGGGGGCTCGAGGTGGCACGGACGGTGTCCGAGTCCCTCGGCGAGGACGTGCAGGTCACCCTCGTGGACCGGGCGGACAGCTTCGTGTTCGGGTTCTCCAAGCTGGACGTCATGTTCGGCCACACCGACGCCGAGCACGTGCGGCTGCCCTATGCCGGGGTGACCGGACCGGGGTTGCAGATGCTGCAGGCCGAGGTGCTGGCGATCGACCCGCAGACCCGGTCGGTCACCCTGGACTCGGGCCAGCTCACCGCGGACATCCTGGTGGTGGCCCTCGGTGCGGACCTGGACCCGGCGGCAACGCCCGGGCTGGTGGAGGCCGGACAGGAGTTCTACACCGTGCCCGGGGCCGAGGCTGCCCGGGACGCGCTGGAGGCCTTCGACGGCGGACGGCTGCTGATCGCCGTGACCTCCACCCCGTTCAAGTGCC
>CAZMDO010000456.1:0-2467 GCA_964564445.1 uncultured Ruaniaceae bacterium
CCCGGGAGGCGCGCGTGGAGTCCTCGCCGAACACGTTCACGTCCCGCCACTCGATCCGCAGGTCACCCGCCTGCACGTGCGGCAGCAGCGCCGGCAGCGTGTCCTCGTTCCAGCTCGCGCAGAACGGGCACTGGTAGTCGGAGAAGACCACCAGCGCCACCGGCGCATCCACCGGGCCCACCGCGAGCGGGTCGCCGGGGTCGCGGCGCTCCACCGCGGTCAGGTCCGGGCCCTCAGGGCTCTCGACGGCGGTCGGCGCCTGCCCCACGCCAGGTCCTGTGGCCGAGGGGCTCGCCGCGTCCCCCGGGGTGCCGGCGGGCTCCTCCTCGGTGCCGCCGCGCAGTGCCAGCACCAGGACGATCAGGGCGACCGCTACGAGGCTGACCACCACCGGGACCAGCACCGAGCGTCGGTTCGTCGTCGTGCCCACATCATCTCCGCATCTCAACTATGGATCATAGTAACTATCGGTCATAGTAGAACATGCCATACTGGGTCGATGACTACTCCTGACCTGCCCGAGCGCGCGGACGCCGCCGGCGGTTCGTCCAGGGCGCCGATGGCCGGCCGACCGGGCTGGGGGGCCGGGCTCGTCGGTGGTCCGGATGCCGCGGGAGCGGCCGGCGACAGCGCGCCGCGCCCCGTCTCGTCGGTCCGCCTCGCCCTGCTCGCCCTCCGCGGCTGGACGCCTGCGCACGTGGTGAGTGCCGTCGTCGCGAGCGTGGCGATCGGGCTGGTGATGGGCGTGGCCACGGTGCTCATCCCGAACTCCTGGTTCGCCCGGAACATCCCGCCGGTGTGGTGGAACTACCCGGTCTGGATGCTCACGTCTGTGCTCGCCGGCATGCTGCTGGCCACCTACGTGCGCACCGGCGACGCGCCCGAGCGCCGCAGTGGCCGGTTCGGGGTGGCCGGCGCGGTCCTCGGCTGGTTCGCCGTCGGCTGCCCGGTGTGCAACAAGATCGCCCTGATCGCCCTCGGCTACACCGGCGCGCTCACCTGGTTCGCCCCGCTGCAGCCGGTGCTGGCAGTGGCGGCTCTCGTGCTCACCGCAGTCGCGCTGTACGGGCGGCTGCGCGGCCAGGTGGCCTGCCCGCTGCCCCGAGCCGCCGCGGAGGTGGGCCCATGACCGCCCGCAGCGCAGAAGACGCCGAGCCGCCACGGCTCGGTGCGCTGGAGGCGAAGGTGATGGACGCGCTCTGGGACGAGGCGGGCCTGACCGTGCGCGAGCTGATCGAGCGCCTTGGTGGCACCTCCGCCTACACCACGATCGCCACGGTGCTCTCGAACCTGAACCGCAAGGAGCTGGTGGTTGCCGAACGGTCGGGACACTCCACCCGGTACCGCCCGGCGCTGAGCAGGGCCGAGCACACCGCTGCGGTGATGGGGCACGCCCTGGCTGCCAGCAAGGACCGGGAGGCCTCCATCCTGCACTTCGTGGAGACCATGTCGCCGGGGGACCTGGACCTGCTCCGCGGCTACCTGGACCAGCAGTCCGGTCAGGACCGCTCGTGACCGCGCTGCTGCTGGTGCTGCTGCTCGGGCTCGTGCTGGTCGCCGTCGGTGCGGGCGGGGCGTGGGTCGTGCGCCGGTCCGCGCCGGTGCTGGTGCGGGCGCCGCGGCTGGCGGCCGGCCTGCTCCTGGCCACCGCCGGGCTGTGGGTGCTCACCCTGCTGGCCCTGGGGCCGATGCTCTCCTGGGTGAATGACGGACCCGCGGTGCTGACCGGACCGGCCGGCGAGGTCTGCCAGCGGTGCCTGGCCTCGGCGAACCCGTTCGGACGCTCGGTGATCACCACGATGATCCCCACCCTGGCCCTGCTCGCTGTCCCGGTGCTCGGCGGCCTGGTGCTGCTCGTCGCCGGAGCGGCCGAGGTCCGCCGCCGGCGGCGCAGCACGGCCCGGACGGCGGCCGCGATCCACGGCACGCCGGTCACGGTGCTCGGTCACCGGGTGCTGCTGGTGCCGGACGAGCGCGCCTACGCCTTCGCCCTGCCCAGCCGGCACGGTGGCATCGTGCTCTCCGAGGGCTGCCGCACCGCGCTGGCCGGTGAGGAGCTCGCCGCGGTGCTCGCGCACGAGCAGGCGCACCTGCGCCAGCGCCACCACCTGGTGCTGCTGGTGGGTGCGGCGTTGGTCCGGTGCCTGACCTGGGTGTCGCTGCTCGCCGCGATCCGCACCGCGCTGCCGCTCTACCTGGAGATCGCCGCCGACGACGCGGCCCGCCGCCGAGCGGGCGCCCCCGCTCTGGCCAGCGCGCTGCTGCGGCTGGGGGAGCGGGACCCGGCGGTGCCCTCCGGCGCCAGCGGGGCGCTGCACGCTGCGGGTCCGGACCGCATCCGGCACCTGGTCCTGCCCCCCGAGGGCGGTGGCCGTGCGCCGGCTGTCGCGGTGGCGGTGCTGCTGGCCGGGCTGGCCGTGGTCAATGCCGCCGTGCACCTGCCGCTGCTGCTGGCCGCCTGGGGCGG
>CAZMDO010000457.1:0-2466 GCA_964564445.1 uncultured Ruaniaceae bacterium
CGGCCGGCAGCAGCACCGACTCGGCCATCGCGGTGGAGAACCCGGCCTGGAGGAAGTCCGGCAGCTGCCCGCCGCCGGTGCTGCGGCCGGCGTCGGCGTCCATCCCGGGCAGGTTGACCGCGAGCCGGGACTGCATCAGCGCGGCGATCGCGGCGCTGCCGAGCACCGACCCGACCTGCCGGGTGGCGTTGAACACCCCGGAGCCGGCGCCGGCCTGGTGCAGCGGCAGGTTGCGGTTGGCGGTGGTGCCCAGGGGGCCGAAGGTGAACGCCGTGCCCACGCCGAGCAGCGTGATGGGCAGCAGCAGGGCGATCACCGGGGTATCCGGGCCGAGGATCGCGGCCAGCCAGAACAGCGCCACGGCCACGGCGGCCATCCCGAACCCGGCCAGGTAGCGAGGATGGTGGGCATCCACCAGCCTGCCCACGATCGGTGCGAGCACGATGCCGACCACGGCCATCGGCAGGATCAGCAGCGCGGACTGGGTGGGGGTGAAGCCGCGGACCATCTGTGCGAACAGCATCAGCGGCAGCGACATGGCCACGATCATGAACCCCACCGCGAAGATCGCCACGTTCGCCAGGGAGAAGTTCCGGTCCCGGAACAGCGACAGCGGCACGAGCGCCTCACCGGGGTTCTTCGCCTGCCAGAGCACAAACAGGCCCATCACACCCAGGCCGGCGCCGATCAGCATCCAGATCCACGGAGCCCAGGAGTAGCCTTCGCCCTCCTGCAGGCCGAAGACGATGCAGAACATGCCGATGGCGCTCAGCGCCACGCCGAGCAGGTCGAACTGGTGGCGGTGCGTCTCCAGCGTGGGTACCAGTCGCCAGGCGAGGACGAACGCCACCGCACCGACCGGCACGTTGATGAAGAAGATCCACTCCCACCCGGGCCCGTCGATGAGCAGCCCGCCGGCGATCGGGCCGGCGATGTTCGCGATCCCGGCCACCGCGCCCCACAGGCTCATCGCCTTGCCGCGCTGGTCCGCCGGGAAGGTGCGGGTGATCACCGCCATCGTCTGCGGGGTCATCATCGAGGCGCCCAGGCCCTGGAACACCCGCGCCACGATGAGCATCCTGATGCCGTCGGAGAGCCCGCACCACAGTGAGGCCAGGGTGAACAGCACCAGGCCGCTCTGGTAGAGCACCTTCGGACCCACCCGGTCGCCGAGCCGGCCGGTGATCAGCAGCGGCACGGCGTAGGCGAGCAGGTAGGCGCTGGTCACCCAGATCACCGAGCTCACGTCCGCGCCCAGCCCGGTCATGATCGCCGGAGTGGCCACGGTCACGATCGTGGAGTCCACCAGGATCATGAAGAACCCGAGCACCAACGCGGCCAGTGCCGGCCACGGGTTGGTCGGCGGAGCACCCTGCTGAGGGTGCGGGCCAGTGGCCGGTGGCGCGGCGACCGAGCCCGGAGGCCGCGAGTGCTCGGGAACCCTCATCGCGGGCGAGTGTAGACCTGCCGGCCTCAGATCACGCCGAGGTGCAGCATCGCCTCGGCCACCTGGGTGAAGCCGGCGATGTTGGCACCGGCCACGTAGTTGCCCGGGGTGCCGTAGGCGTCGGCGGTGACCAGGCAGCGGTGGTGGATCGAGCTCATGATCTCGGCCAGGCGCTGCTCGGTGTACTCGAAGCTCCAGGAGTCCCGGGAGGCGTTCTGCTGCATCTCCAGGGCGCTGGTGGCCACACCGCCGGCGTTCACGGCCTTGCCCGGGGCGAACCGGATCCCGGCCTCCCCGAAGGTCCGGATGGCGTCCGGGGTGCTGGGCATGTTCGCCCCCTCGGCGACGATCTCGCAGCCGTTCTTCGCGAGGGTCTTGGCGTCGGCACCGTTGAGCTCGTTCTGGGTCGCGCAGGGCAGGGCGATGTCGCACGGCACGTCCCAGATGGAGCCCTCGGTGAAGTGCTTGACGCTGTCCCCGCGCTGTGCGGCGTAGTCGGTCATCCGGCCGCGCTGACCGTTCTTGATCTGCTTCAGCAGGTCCAGGTCGATCCCGTCCGGGTCGAGCACGTAGCCGCCGGAGTCCGAGCAGGCCACCACGGTGCCGCCGAGCTCGTGCACCTTGTCGATCGCGTAGATCGCCACGTTGCCGGAGCCGGAGACCACGACCTTCTTGCCCTCGAAGCTGGACCCGGAGGCGGCGAGCATCTCCCGGACGAAGAACACGGTGCCGTACCCGGTGGCCTCGGTGCGCACCTGCGAGCCGCCCCAGCCCAGTCCCTTGCCGGTGAGCACCCCGGACTCGTACCGGTTGGTGATCCGCTTGTACTGGCCGAACAGGTAGCCGATCTCCCGGCCGCCCACACCGATGTCGCCGGCGGGCACGTCGGTGTACTCGCCCAGGTGGCGGTACAGCTCGGTCATGAACGACTGGCAGAACCGCATCACCTCGGCGTCGCTGCGGCCCTTGGGGTCGAAGTCGCTGCCGCCCTTGCCGCCGCCGATGGGCAGACCGGTGAG
>CAZMDO010000458.1:0-2459 GCA_964564445.1 uncultured Ruaniaceae bacterium
CAGCAACAGGACCCTTCATGCCCTGGATCTTACTCCGTCTAACTGCATACCCCTAGGAGACGTTATGGGTACGGTGACGATCCTGCCGATCCGCATCATCCTCGCACTCGTGCTCGTCGGCTCGCTGGTGGTGCAGGGGGTGCTGGTGGCGCAGCTGGTGGTGGACCCTGCCGAGTTCGACGCCGGCGTCGCGGGGCGGGGCGGACCGATCCTGGTGATCGTGGTGCTCGGTTTCGCGGCCGTGGAGGTGACCGCCGTGTGCGTGTGGCGGCTGCTGAGCATGGCCCGCCGCCGCCAGGTGTTCTCCCGCGCTGCCTTCCCCTGCGTGCGCGGTGCGATCGGCGCGATCGCCGCTGCCGCTCTGCTGGTGCTCGCCCTCGGCGTGGTGCTCGCCCCGGGTGAGGCGGTGCCGCCGGGAGCGATCCTGATGATGGGCGGGCTGGGTCTGGTGATCCTCGGCGTGGCGCTGATCGTCCTCGTGCTGCACCGGCTGCTCGCCCAGGCCATCGCCCGGGACGTGGAGGCACGGCGGCTGCGGGCCGAGCTGGACCTGGTGATCTGACCGGAGGATCCCTGGCCACCGGAGCAGGACGCCCCGCGAGCAGGCGGGGCAAGGAGAACCGATCGAGCTGGGTGGAGCTAGGGGGATTCGAACCCCCGACCTCTTCCATGCCATGGAAGCGCGCTACCAACTGCGCCATAGCCCCGAGCTGGGTGACCCTCGCGGGCCGAATACAGGTTAGCGGATGCGCGGCCCGGGTGTGAAATCCGGACCCTCGAGCCCGACGTTGTGCGCGGCCACCCGCCATGCCGGCTGCGACCCGTCGTTGGGGCGCAGCACCGACCAGTGACAGTTGCCGAGCCCAGTGATTCCGCGCCAGGTCTCGGCATCGAGGCCGAGCAGGGTGGTGATGCCGGAGCTGATCGCCGCACCGTGGGACGTGATCACCAACACACCGCCGTCCATCCCACCGGCCACCTCCGCCACCGCCTCGGCGATCCGGCGACCGGTCTGGCCGCGGGTCTCGGCCCCGACGCCCTCCGGGTGCCGGCCGCTCTCCCACTCGGTGAACTGCTCCGGCCAGCGTTCGGCGATCTCCGGGTGGGTCAGTCCCTCCCACTGGCCGAAGCTACGCTCGCGCAGCCGTTCGTCCAGGGCCACCTCGACGCCGGTCAGCTCGGCCAGGGTCTGCGCGGTGGCGTGCGCACGGCTCAGGTCGGAGCTGAGGATCTGCACCGGCTGCACCCGGGCCAGCACCGCGGCCGCGGCCACCGCCTGCGCACGCCCCACCTCGTTCAGCGGGACGTCCACCTGCCCCTGCAGCCGTCCGCCGGAGTTGTAGTCGGTCTGGCCGTGCCGCCACAGCAGCACGGTCGTGGCCGTCATGAGCCGGCTGCGCTCTCGTCGCCGGCCTCACCGGACTCGCCGCGGGCCTCGGCGGGTAGCTCCACCACCGGGCAGTCCTTCCACAGCCGTTCCAGGGCGTAGAACACCCGGTCCTCGTCGTGCTGCACGTGCACCACGATGTCGCCGTAGTCCAGCAGCGCCCAGCGACCCTCGGCCACACCCTCGCGGCGTACCGCCTTCACCCCCTCGTGGTGCATGGCCTCCTCGACGGCGTCCACGATCGCTCGTACCTGGCGTTCGGTGGATCCGGAGGTCACCACGAAGACGTCGGTGAGCACCAGCCGCTCGGAGACGTCCAGGGCGATCACCTCCCGGGCCTTCAGGTCGGTGGCAGCGCGGGCCGCCACCACGGCGAGGTGTCGGGAACGGTCATCGGCGGGCACAGGTCTCCTCGGGGTCGCTCGCTTGAAGTCTACTGACGCAGCACCAGCATCCGGGCCGCGGTCGCCAGGGCGCCGCCGTCGCCGAACAGGTCACCGGTAGCCATCCGCCACACCAGCAGGCCGAGCACGAGGCCGGCGAGCACCAGCACCAGCCAGTAGAGCATCTGCAGCAGCCGCGGGGTGTGCCGCTCGTCGTCCTCCTCGGCGTCCTCGAGCTCCTCCGGATCGTCCAGGGCCGGCTCGTGCCCCGGTTCGTCCAGCGCCTCCTCCGCCACGGCGGACGGGGTGATGGCGCTGGGGCCGGAGGCCTCGCCGCCCGCGGGGGGCTCGTGCGAGGGTGCGGCAGCCTGCTCGGCGACCGCGGCGACGCTCGGCCAGCGGGGGCTCATGTCGAAGGCGTCGTCGGCCTCGTCCTCCCCCGAGACGGCCGACGCGGTCGCGGCCGTGCCCGGGCTGCCTGCCGAGGTCGCGGCGACGGCGTCCTCAGCGGAGGCTGCCGAGGTGGCCGTCGGGCCGCTCGGTTGCTCGGCCGAACCGCTGCTGGGTGCTTCCGGGCTCGGCGCGGCGGGCGAGGCGGCGTCCGGCTCCACCGGGCTCGGCGCGGCAGGTGAGGCGGTGCTGACCCGGTGCAGCACGGAGTCGGTCACCGGATCGTCCGGTGCGGCGTT
>CAZMDO010000459.1:0-2454 GCA_964564445.1 uncultured Ruaniaceae bacterium
GTGAGCAGCGCGGCCCCGGTCGGGCTGATCAGGGCCGGGACCGCGATCGTGCCGGACCCGGCCGCGTCGTAACCGACCGCCACGTCCCCGGTGAGCACGTTGTGCACCCGGACCGACCCGCTGTCCAGGAGGTAGACCAGCGCGCCGCCGACCGCCTGCAGCTGCGCGTCCGGCCCCGCTGCGGCCGACCAGGTCGGCGTGCCGTGCTCGTCCAGCCCGTGCAGCCCGAACTCGTCCAGCAGCACCCGAGCTCCGGTGGCCGGATCGGTGCGGGCGTCCCGCAGTCCGTCGGCCAGCACCGTGCCATCGGTCAGGTCGATGAGCACCCGCCTGCCCGTTCCGACGTCCAGCAGGGCCACACCCTCGCCCGGATCCGTGCCCGCGGTCGCCGCCACCTGGTCGGCGGCCCCCTCCTGCGGGTCAGTGCCGGTCAGCTCCTCTATCGGCACCTGCCACTGCGGAGCAGGGCCTGCACCGCCTGGTCCGAGCGCGAGCAGGTGCTCCTCGTCGGCCACGAGCAGCACGCCGGCGTACTCGCCGACGATCCACGCACCCGAGGGCACCGCCAGCTGCTCGCCGCTGTCCGCATCCAGCGCCACGGTCTCGTCTGCCTCGCCGAGCGCTCCCGCTGCCGCGCCGAACACCAGACCCGGCCCGCGGTGCGGTCCGGGCACCGGCACCGGACCCCACACGGCTGCGCCGGTGCGCAGGTCGTAGGCGCTCGCCGTGGTGCCCTCCCCGCCGGGCCCGCCGACATCCAGCAGCACGGCCACATCCTGGCCGGTGCTGGTGGTGGTGAGCACGAAGCCGGTGCAGGTGGCCGGGCGCTGGGCCGTCCATAGCAGCGTCCCCTCGGCGTCCACCGCGCGGAGCTCCAGGACACCATCGGTCTCGGCCGGCGCCAGGAACACCCCGTGCAGCTCCTCAGCGGCCGCGACCGGCCACGGCGGGTCCACCAGGGCCAGCGCGTCCACCTGGTATGGCAGCCAGAGGCCGTCCGCGCCGGCGTCCGGCAGCGGCTCGCCCATCTGGCGGGGCTCTCGTTGCAGGTCGGGCTGCGCCGCCGTGCTCGGGCTGGCCTCCTCACCGGCCGCCGGATCGCAGGCGGCCACGGTGAGGGCCAGCAGCGCGGCGGTCAGTGCCGGCACGGGCCCACCGCAGCGCCGCGAGCGGGCGCGGCCGGCCGTCACTGGGGCGTCTCCTGCACCGCGTCCTGCCCGTCCCCGTCCGGGACCGCAGACCCCTCTGGGCGATGCCGCCGTCCCCGCAGCGTCCAGACCAGCACGATCGCCACCGCGACGGAAACGATCACCACGACGTCCACCACCGGAGGGCTGAGCAGCGCGCTGTGCTCCTGCAACCACAGCTGCACCCCGGAGGGCACCAGCGCCGGTGCCGTGACCAGGCCGTTGGTCGCCCAGAACAGCACCCCCACCCCGACCAGCAGCAGCCCGGTGACCGCCGAGGTGGTGTGCAGCCGCCGGCCGAGCACGGTGAAGGAGCGGCCCCGCAGTGCGCGCCGCCACTTCGCGCCCATCCGGTGCCACGCCCACGCCAGACCGAGCAACGGCACCACCATCCCGGCCGCGTACACCGCCAGCAGCACCCCGGCGGCGAGGACGTCCCCGCGCGCCGCCGCCAGGGTGAGCACCGCGCCGAGGATCGGCCCGGAGCAGAACCCGGCGAGCCCGCTGGCAGCGCCCAGGAACGCGGTCTTGGCCAGCCCGGTACGCCTGGCAGCCTGCGCATGCAGCCCCTGGGCGCCGGGCACCAGCCGTGCCGGGTCGAAGCCGAGACCGAGCAGCTGCACCACGCCGAAGCCGACCAGCAGGACTGCGGAAACCAGCACGATCGGCCCGCGGTGCTCGACGAAGATCCTGCCCACCGCCCCCGCGCCCAGTCCGAGCGGCAGAAGGAACACCAGCAGGCCTAGGTAGAACACCAGGGCGTGCAGCCCCTGACGCAGCCCAGCACCCACCGACGAGGCGAAGAACGCCGGTAGCAGCAGCGCCCCGCACGGGCTGAGCAGCGCCAAGGTGCCGCCGAGGAAGGCGGCCACCAGACCGACGTCCATCAGCTCGCCTCGGCCAGCGCCTGGTCGAGTGCGGTGACGAACACCTCGGTGGGCTGCGCCCCCAGGATCGGTTCCCCGCCTAGCAGGAACGCCGGCGTGGAGTACACGCCCAGGCTGTAGCCGAGCTGGGCGTTCTCCTCGACGGCGGTTGCCGTCTCGGCCGAGTCCAGGTCGGCGGTGAACTGAGGCACGTCCAGACCGAGCTCGCCGGCCAGGTCCACCAGCGCCTCCCGGCTCAGCCCACCGTCCGGTCGGGGCTCACCGCCGGCGAACAGCGCATCGTGGTAGCGGCGGAACTCGTCCTGCTGGGCGGCGGCGTAGGCGGCCCGGGAGGCGCGCGTGGAGTCCTCGCCGAACACGTTCACGTCCCGCCACTCGAT
>CAZMDO010000460.1:0-2452 GCA_964564445.1 uncultured Ruaniaceae bacterium
CGAGCAGGGCCGCGGGCACCAGGCCGATGATGAACCCGACGTTCGGGATGTAGTTCGTCACGAACGCGAGCAGGCCGAGCACCAGCGCGAGCGGCACGCCGATGATCACCAGGGCGATCACGTCCAGCACCGCCACCACCAGACCGAACACGGTGCACACCAGCCAGTACTTGCGCACCCCGGTGAAGAACCGCTGCAGCGCCGTGCCGAGCTCGGGCCGCGCGCCGGCGACCAGCGCCCACCGAGAGGAGACCACGGTGGAGTCGATGGCGAGGAAGAACATCACCACGATCAGGATGAGGAACTGCCCGCCGGCCGAGGACATCCGCTCCAGCACGGATCCGGCGATCGCGGCGACCCGGTTCAGGTCCACACTCTCGATCAGCCCGGTCAGCGCCGTCTCGTCCACGCCGAAGGTGGCCAACCAGTCGATCAGGTCGGTGTACATCTGCTGGAACGCGCTGGAGTACTTCGGCAGCTCCAGGGCGGCCTGCGCCAGCGCACCGGCGGTGGCCACCAGCAGCACGAGCAGCACGATGTAGAGCCCGAGCAGCACGAGGATGGCGGCGAGCATCTTCGGTATCCCCCAGCGCACCAACCGGCGCTGCAGCGGTCGGGCGGTGATCACCAGGGTGAGTGCGAAGAACGCCGGTGCCACGATCGAGGGGAGCAGGTGCATGCCCACCGCCGCCACGGTCAGGGCGGCCAGCACGACGGCGGCACTCGCCAGGGTCGGTCGGCTCACCGGGGCAGGTGGATCGGCCGTGGTGGTGGCCCTGCCGGGCCGGATCATCCGCATGGTGGCTCAGTCTGCCACCTGCCCCCGGGTCAGGTCCGCAGTGATTCCACCCCGCGGTTCGCCAGGGCGTCGGCGCGCTCGTTGCCCTCGTCGCCGGAGTGGCCCTTCACCCACACCCACTGCACCCGGTGGCGCGCCACCTGCTCGTCCAGCGCGCGCCACAGGTCCTCGTTCTTCACCGGCTTCTTCGCCGCGGTGCGCCAGCCGTTGCGCTTCCAGCCGGCCAGCCAGGACTGCATCCCGTTCATCACATAGGCGGAGTCCACGTGCAGGGTGACCGCGCAGCGGGTGTTCAGCGCCCGCAGCGCCTCGATCACCGCGGTGAGCTCCATCCGGTTGTTCGTGGTGGACTCCTCACCGCCGAACAGCTCGCGCTCGTGCTCCCCGGACCGCAGCACCGCGCCCCAGCCGCCGGGGCCGGGGTTGCCCTTGCAGGCGCCGTCGGTCCAGGCGTGCACGAGGGGCAGCTCGGCGTCCGCGGTGGTCATCGCTCCGGCGTGCCCGCTCAGGCGCCGGCGAGGGTCGCGGTCAGCGCCGAGGTGAAGAACCGCAGCCCGTCGGTGCTGGGACCGAAGCCGGCCTCGGTGGCGTGCTCGGGGTGGGGCATCAGGCCGACCACGTTGCCGCGGGCGTTGGTGATGCCGGCGATGTCCCGGCGGGAGCCGTTCGGGTTGCCGACGTAGCGGAACACCACCCGGCCCTCGCCCTCGAGCTCGTCCAGGGTGGGCTCGTCGGCGATGAACTGCCCGTCCTGGTTCTTCAGCGGCACGGTGATCTCCTCACCCTCGCTGTACTGGTGGGTCCAGGCGGTGCTGATGTTCTCCACCCGCAGCACCTGGTCGGTGCAGACGAAGGTGAGCTGGGTGTTCTTGATCATCGCCCCGGCGAGCAGGTGGGTCTCGCAGAGGATCTGGAAGCCGTTGCAGATACCGAGCACCGGCAGGCCGGCGTTCGCCGCGTCCACCAGGCTGGTCATGATCGGGGCGAAGGAGGACAGTGCCCCGGCGCGCAGATAGTCGCCGTAGGAGAAGCCACCGGGCAGCACCACGGCGTCCACCCCGGCGAGGGAGTCGCTGGCGTGCCACAGCCGCACCGGCTCCCCACCGGCGAGCCGCACCGCCCGGGCGGCGTCCCGGTCGTCCAGGCTGCCGGGGAAGGTGATCACGCCGATGCGCCCCATCAGCGCGCCTCCTCGGCCGCGGCCTCGCCCTGGTCGGCCCAGTGCACGGAGACCACGTCCTCGATCACCGGGTTGGAGAGGACCTCCTCGGCGACCGTGCGGGCGCTGGCCAGCACCTCGTCCGAGGCCGGCCCGTCCACCTCCAGCTCGAACCGCTTGCCCTGGCGGACCCCGGTGAACCCGGTGAAGCCCAGCCGCGGCAGCGCACCGGCCACCGCCTTGCCCTGCGGGTCGAGGATCTCGGGCTTGGGCATGACCTCCACGACGACACGTGCCATCGGTGCGGACTCCTGTTCGGCGGTGGGATGCGAAGCGACGGCTCGATCCTACCGGCCGCGCTGCCCCCCTCCCCCGCACCCCCGCAAGGTCAAGCAAACCCGGGCGCGGGTGCCCGGGTTTGCTTGACCTTGCGGTGGGGGTGGGTTCAGAAGGGCTGGCCGGTGATCCGTTCGTAGGCCTGGACGTACCGCTCC
>CAZMDO010000461.1:0-2422 GCA_964564445.1 uncultured Ruaniaceae bacterium
ACCGACCTGCCCACGCTGACCAAGGGCCACGGCACCGGCAACGACTTCCTGCTGTACACCGACACCGAGGGCACCGGTGAGCTCTCCGCCGCGGTGGTGGCAGCGCTCGCCGACCGGCACACCGGCTTCGGCGCCGACGGGGTGATCCGGGCGGTGCCCACCGCGCTGGTCGACCCAGGGGCCGCCGAGCAGGGGGCGGAGTGGTTCATGGACTACCGCAACGCCGACGGGTCGGTGGCCGAGATGTGCGGCAACGGTATCCGGGTGTTCGCCGCCTACCTGCGGCACGCCGGGCTGCTCGACCTGGCCGACGGTGCCGTGGTGCCGGTCGGCACCCGCGCCGGGGTGCTCGGCGTGCGCCGGGAGGGCCAGGAGTACGCGGTGGACATGGGCACCTGGCGGGCCACCGGGGGACCGGACGCGCTCGCCTCGGGGTTCGACGCCTCGGTGGTCACCCGCGGACTGGAGGAGCAGCGGCCCGGGCTCCGGCTCGAGCTGGGCAACCCGCACACCGTGGTGGCCCTGCAGGACGAGGCCACGCTCGCCGAGCTGGACCTGACCAGCCCCCCGGGGGTGGACCCGCAGCCCGAGCACGGCAGCAACGTGGAGTTCGTGGTGCCGCTCGGCGAGGCGGAGGCCACGGAGGACGGCGGCCGGATCGGCGTGCTGCGGATGCGGGTGCACGAGCGCGGGGTGGGGGAGACGCTCTCCTGCGGCACCGGGGCGTGCGCGGCCGCGCTGGCGGTGCGCGCCTGGTTCGGTGACGGCGCGCCCGACCACTGGCAGGTGCACGTGCCCGGGGGCCGGCTGCGGGTGCGGGTGGACGGGGACCGGGTGGAGCTGGCCGGCCCGGCCGAGCTGGTCGGGGTGATCACGCCGCTGCAGCGGTGAGTGGGACTGCGCGGGTGGGCGGGGGCGCGCCGGTGGGCGGGACTGCGCTGGTGGGCGGGGCGCCGCCTACTGCTCCGGCGCGCTGACCTGCAGCACGCGGAACCCCTTCGCGCTCGCCCGCCGGCTCGTGGGCAGGCCGAGCTCGCTGGTGATCCAACGCTGCAGGGAGTCCGAGCCGAGGTTCTTCGCCACCACCAGCTGGGCGCTCGCGCCGGGGGTCAGCCGCGGCAGCCAGGTGCGCAGCATCTCGTGCAGCACCGCCTTGCCCACCCGGATCGGCGGGTTGGACCAGATCGCGTCCAGGCGCAGGCCGGGTTCGGCGGCGAGCAGGTCCTCCGGCGTCGCGGTGACCATGTTGGTCAGACCGAGGCGCTCGGCGTTCTGTGCGGTCAGCTCCAGCGCCCGGATGTTCACGTCCACGGCCAGCACCCGCGCCCCGGGGCTGGTCATCGCCATGGTCAGCGCGATCGGTCCCCACCCGCAGCCCAGGTCCAGCAGCGTGCCCGACGGCGGCACCTCGCCTGCTTCGGCCAGCAGCACCGTGGTGCCGGGGTCCAGCCGGGAGGTGGAGAACACCCCGGCGTCGGTGGTCACCTGCACTTGCCGGCCGCGCAGGGTCACGGTCAGGGTGCGCGGGGCGCTGGCCGCGCCCGGTTCGTTGCTGAAGTAGTGACCCACAGGCGTAGAGCGTACGTCCCGGCGCCAGCCCTGAGCGAAATCCGCTAGCGGGTCCGCGGGCCGCGTGGGATCGTGGAGGGTATCAAGATCCGTCTGCCGACAAGGACACCATGACCCGACCCACCGCCCATCCGAGGTCCGCCGAGCTGGACGCCTCCACCGAGGCCCGCGCGCAGGACGTCGTCAACCGGATCCTGGCGAGGGCGGGCACGGCGATCCAGCACGAGCAGGACGAGCACACCGACCACGACGGCGACCAGCTGGACCTGGCCGAGCGCACCGCGCTGCGGCGGGTCGGTGGGCTGTCCACCGAGCTGCAGGACGTCAGCGAGGTGGAGTACCGGCAGCTGCGCCTGGAACGGGTGGTGCTGGTGGGCCTGTGGACCCACGGCACCGCCGAGGAGGCCGAGATCTCCCTGCGCGAGCTCGCCGCGCTCGCCGAGACCGCCGGGTCGGTGGTGCTGGACGGCATGCTGCAGCGGCGCTCCGCGCCCGACCCGGGCACCTATCTGGGTTCGGGCAAGGCCGCCGAGCTGGCCGACGTGGTCGCCGCGACGAATGCCGACACCGTGATCGTGGACTCCGAGCTGTCCCCGTCCCAGCGGCGCGGGCTGGAGGACGTGATCAAGGTGAAGGTCATCGACCGTACCGCCCTGATCCTGGACATCTTCGCCCAGCACGCCAAGTCCCGGGAGGGCAAGGCGCAGGTGGAGCTGGCTCAGTTGGAGTACCTGCTGCCGCGGCTGCGCGGCTGGGGTGAGTCGATGTCCCGGCAGGCTGGTGGCCGGGTAGCCGGCGGTGCCGGGATCGGCTCCCGCGGCCCCGGTGAGACCAAGATCGAGCTGGACCGGCG
>CAZMDO010000462.1:0-2418 GCA_964564445.1 uncultured Ruaniaceae bacterium
TGCAGCCGCGCAGGAACGCCCAGCACTCCTGCTCGCTCAGCTCGGTGATCCGGTCCGGTTCCGCGGCCTGGTCCCAGATGGTCGTCATCACCGCTCACCTCCACGTGCTCCAACGGCGATACCCCCTACGGTACGTCGCCACGACGCGGTGCGAGGCGGACCTAGGTCCCACGGTGCCCTTGCGGACCATAATGTGAGTCACTAACATTAAATCGTGAGTCGGTGGCAGCACACCCACGCGAAGCTCAGCCAGGCGGCGCTCGAACTGTTCACCGAGCGCGGTTACGAAGCCACGGGAACCGCGCAGGTCGCCGCGCGGGCCGGCGTCAGCGAGATGACACTGTTCCGGCACTTCCCCAGCAAGGAAGCCCTGCTCCTCACCGACCCCTTCGACCCGCACATGGCCGAGGCGGTTCGCACCCGCCCTGCGCACGAAGCACCGATGCAGGCGCTCACCGCAGGCATCCTCAAGGCCTGGCAGACCATCGACGCACAGACCGTGCAGGCGCTGCGTGAACGGGTCCGCATCATCGCCCGAACACCGGTGCTGCGGGGTGCCATCGAGCGCAACAGCGAGACCACGATCAGCGCACTCGCCGCCGCCTTGCAGGACCGTGGCACCGAGCCGAGCCCGGCCCGCATCGCCGCCGCGGCCGTGGTCGCTGGCCTCAGCACCGCGCTGCAGGCCTGGGCAACCACCAAGGACGCCGACCTCGAGCACACCATCGAGCTTGCCCTGGCGGTGCTGGCCGGTGAGTAGCGTGCTCGACTTCGACGGCGTCAGCCGCACCTTCCCTACCGGCGCCGGCGTGCACCAGCTCACCTTCCAGGTGGAGCCTGGCGAGATCGTCGCCCTGATCGGGCTCAACGGTGCCGGCAAGACTACGCTGATGCGCCTCGCGCTGGGCATGCTCCGGCCGAGAGAGGGTTCGGTGCGGCTGTTGGGGCAGCCGCTGCGCAGACTCCCCGACCCCGCGTGGGCGCAGGTGGGAGCCCTGATCGAACGGCCCGCCGCCTACCCGGAGCTGACCGTAGCCGAGAACCTGGACATCGCCCGGCGCCTCCGCGGCGCCGATCCGAGCGTTCTCACCCGGGCACTGCACGCCTGGCAGCTGGACGGTCTCGCCCATCGCCGGTACCGCATGCTCTCCCTGGGCAACCGGCAACGGGTCGGTCTGGCCGTCGCCCTCCAGCACGAGCCACGGCTGGTGGTGCTGGACGAACCGAGCAACGCCCTCGATCCCGCCTCCGTGCTGCTGCTGCGTGCCGAGCTGGTACGCCGCGCGAGGGAAGGTGCCGGGGTGCTGGTCAGCAGCCACCACCTCGACGAGGTCTCCCGCATCGCCGACCGGGTGCTCCTGATGAACGCCGGTCATCTGATCGGCTCCCTGGAGACCACCGGCCCGGACCTGGAGCGCGCCTTCTTCGAGCGCATCCGCGCCGACGACCAGCGCCGCCGCGAGCACGGCCAGCACCGCCTGCATCCCGCCGACCACGAGGACCGCCAGCAGCACGCCGGCCACCAACAGTCCCGGCACCACGAGCGACGGCAGAGGGCATGAACCCCGTCCTGGCCGTGGAGGCCCGCAAGCTGGCGCGCTCCCCAGTGGGCGTGATCGGTACGCTCGCCGCGATCGGCGGCACCCTGCTGCTGCTCGGCGGGATCACCGCGGCCGTGGCCGGCGGCGACCCGCAGATCGTCGCCAAGGCCGGCCCCGCGGCGAGCCTGGACTGGGCGGGTCTGAGCGCCGGCGCCCTGCAGATCACGTCCGCCGGCGGCCTGATCGCCTTCGGCGTGGTGCTTGCGTGGATGTTCGGCCGGGAGTTCGCCGAGGGCACGATTACCGGCCTGTTCGCCGTCCCGGTCGGCCGCGGCCGGATCGCCCTGGCGAAGCTCGCCGTCTACGCCGCGTGGGTGCTGCTGGTCGGCCTCGGTCTTGTGCTGGGCGTGCTCGGGCTGGGTCTGGTGCTCGGGTACGGGGCCCCGACGGGCGAGGTGTGGCCGGCCCTCGCCCGGCTCGGGGCGCTCGCCGTGCTCACCGGGGCGGTGGCCGTGCCGGTGGCGTGGGTGACCACCCTGACCCGGTCCCTGTTCGCCGGCGTCGCCACCACGGTGGCGCTCGTGGTCGTCGCGCAGGTGGGCGTGCTCGCCGGCGCCGGCGGTTGGGTGCCGTTGGCCGCACCGGCGCTCTGGGCGCTGTCCGGTGGGCAGGCCGTCAGCGGCGTCCAGCTCGGCGCCACCCTGGCGCTCGCGGCCGTGGCCACCGCCCTCACCGCCCTTACCTGGTCCCGCCTGCAGCTGGACCGCTGACCTGGCTCGACGTGACCCCGCACACCCGACCAGACCTGACCAGAAGTGCCTACCGACGGTAGAATCACCAGCAGGCAAGGCAGGAGCGAAGAGAACATGACGAGCGG
>CAZMDO010000463.1:0-2411 GCA_964564445.1 uncultured Ruaniaceae bacterium
CGGTCTCGGGCTCCGTGGATGTCCCGGTCGCCACCGCCTCGTCCCGTGCCGGCGACGTGTCCTCCTCGGCCGCACCGGACGGGCCACAGCCCGCGGCGAGCACCACGAGCGCCGCTGCCGCCAGACCGAGCCGCCTGCTCTGCCGGGCACCCGCTCGGGCGCCCCTGGTGCCACGCATCCTCACTCACACCCCTCGAAGCATCGCTGCTACGCCGTTGGTCACCAGGCTAGCCCCCCTGTCGACTGGCACCATCATGACCAGATCGTGACCTGATCGTTACTTCCGGGCCGCGTCCTACGATGTGCACCGGACGCACGAGGAGGATGAGTGGGCTGGGAGTTCTGGATCGACCGGGGCGGCACGTTCACCGATGTGGTGGCCCGCGACCCGGCCGGGCACCTGCACACCCACAAGCTGCTGTCCGAGGACCCGGAGCGCTACGCCGACGCCGCGGTGGCCGCGATCGAGCACCTGGCCGGCCCGGCCGCGCCGATCGACACGGTGCGGATGGGCACCACCCTGGCCACGAACGCGCTGCTGGAACGCCGCGGTGAGCCCACGGTGCTGGTCACCACCCGCGGCTTCGCCGATGCCCTGGCCATCGGCTACCAGGACCGCCCGCACATCTTCGCCCGGCACATCGTGCGCCCCGGGGTGCTGCACAGCCGGGTGATCGAGGCGGACGAGCGGCTCGCCGCCGACGGCGCAGTGCTCCGCCCGCTGGACGAAGCCGCCCTCACCGCACGGCTGCGCGAGGCCCGCTCCGCGGGGCTGCGGTCGGTGGCGATCGCGTTCCTGCACTCCTACCGGGAGCCCCGGCACGAGCTCGCGGCCGCCCGGATCGCCCGCGACCTGGGCTTCACGCAGGTGTCGGTCTCGGCCGAGGTCAGCCCGCTGATGAAGTTCGTCGCCCGCGCGGACACCACCGTGGTGGACGCCTACCTCTCCCCCGTGATCGATGCCTACGTGCACCGCATCCAGGACCGCCTGCCCGGGACCGAGCTGCTGTTCATGACCTCCGCCGGCGGACTGGTGCCCGCCGACTCCTTCCGCGGCAAGGACGCGATCCTGTCCGGGCCGGCCGGCGGGGTGGTCGGGATGGCCCGGGTGGCAGAAGCCGCCGAAGCGGCCGCCGGGGCTACCGGGGCTGCCCGGGCGATCGGCTTCGACATGGGTGGTACCTCCACCGACGTCTCGCACTACGCCGGGCAGCTGGAGCGCCAGTTCGAGACGGTGGTGGCCGGGGCGCGGCTGCGTTCACCGATGATGTCCATCCACACGGTGGCCGCCGGCGGCGGGTCGATCCTGCACTATGACGGCTCCCGGTACCGGGTGGGCCCGGACTCCGCCGGCGCCGATCCCGGGCCGGCCAGCTACCGCCGCGGTGGCCCGCTGACCGTGACCGATGCGAACGTGATGCTCGGGCGGATCCAGCCCGAGCACTTCCCGCACGTGTTCGGTGATGGCACCCAGTCGTTGGACGCCGGCGTGGTGCGTGAGCGCTTCGCCGCGCTCGCGGACCAGATCGACGACGGTCGCTCCCCGGAGCAGGTCGCCGCGGGTTTCCTGCAGATCGCCGTGGCCAACATGGCCCGCGCGATCACCAGGATCTCCGTGCAGCGCGGCTACGACGTGACCGGCTACACCCTGGTCACCTTCGGCGGCGCCGGCGGGCAGCACGCCTGCGCGGTCGCCGAGGCGCTGGGCATGCGCCGGGTGCTGATCCACCCGATGGCCGGGGTGCTGTCCGCCTACGGCATGGGCCTGGCGGACGTGAGCGCGATCCGTACCCGGGCGGTGGAGCAGGCGCTCACCGAGGAGGCCGTCGACGGGCTCGGCCCGGTGGTGGCCGAGCTGCGGGCCGAGGCGCGCACCGACCTCGAGGACGACCCCGACCACACCGAGGTGCAGGTGCACCTGCGGTACGCGGGCACCGACACCGCCCTGCAGGTGCCGCTGGGCACCGCCGTGGAGATGACCGCCGCGTTCGAGGCCGCCTACCGGCAGCGGTTCTCCTTCCTGATGCCGGAGAAGGAGATCCTGCTCGAGGCGGTCACGGTGGAGCTGACGATCCGGGCGGACACCGAGCACCTGACCCCGGCCGATGCCCTCGGCAGCGAGGCTCCGGGAGCCGAGCAGGTGCCGATGTTCACCGGGGATGCCTGGCAGCAGGTTCCCTTGGTCCGCCGCTCCGCCCTGACCACGGGCGAGCAGGTGACCGGGCCGGCGATCATCGCCGAGGCGACCTCGACCACCGTGGTCGAGCCGGGCTGGGTGGCCGAGGTGACCACCGAGGGCAACCTGCTGCTCCTCGCCCGGGCGGGCTCCGCCGTCGAGCAGGTCTCCACCGAACGTGACCCGATGCGCCTGGAGATCTTCAACAACCTGTTCATGTCCGTGGCCGAGCAGA
>CAZMDO010000464.1:0-2398 GCA_964564445.1 uncultured Ruaniaceae bacterium
GATCGACCTGGAGGACCCGATCCTGCGCGGGGTGTGGGGCGAGCAGATCGCCCGGCTGACGCTCACCGTGCCCGGCGCGCCCGCCCGTGGGCGCCTGACCTGGATGGTGCGCGCGCTGTAGCCCCCGGGCTGGTCACACGTCTGCTGCATGGATGGCTATCGGCAGCACGACCAGCAGTACCGCAGGTGCCGATTCGTGCTGCAGACGGATGGGGAATCAGCGGCGGCGGGCGAACACCACCGTGTCGGTGAGCTCGGCCTGCTCGCCGTCCGGGCCGGTGGCCGTGCGGGTGCGCTCCTCGGCGACCAGCACGGAGAAGTCCTCCTCCAGGGCCAGGCCCTCGACCTCCTCGGCCGGGCTGAGGAAGTGGTGCGTGCCCGGGTCCAACCCCTTCGCCCACGGCGGCGGTGCGGCGTGGGCGACGATGAGCAGGTGGCCACCGCTGGCCACCGCCGCAGCGGCGCGACGGAGCACCTCGGTACGCGGGAAGGCCAGCGGGGACTGCATGAACGAGGCGGTGACCAGGTCGTAGCTCCCGTCCGGGGTCCAGGTGGCCAGATCGGCCTGCAGCCAGCGGACCAGCGCCGGGTCGAGTCCGCGTTCGGCGGCAGCGCGGGCCGCGCGCTGCAGGGCGGTGGCGGCGATGTCCACGCCGGTGGTCTGCCAGCCGCGCTCGGCCAGCCAGATCGCGTCGGCCCCCTCCCCGCAGCCCAGGTCGAGCGCGCGGCCGGGTGGCAGGTCGGCGGCGATGGTGGCCAGCTGGGTGTTCACCCGACCGGACCAGACCGGCTCGGCGCCGGAGTAGCGCTGCTCCCAGAACTCGGCCGGGTCGGCGGTCGCGTCGGTGGGTTCGTGGTCGTGCTGGCCGTGGGAGTGCGCAGGCTCGGGCGGAGCGGGGGGCGCGGTGCGGTCGGGCTCTCGGCTGGTGGTCACCGTCCCAGCGTCCTCACCCCGCGCGGCCGGCGCAAGCCTGGGTGCCGAACGGCAGACGCCGGCTGGTAGCGTGAATCGGGAGGCAGGCAGTCGACCAAGGGGGCTGAGGACCACGCAGCAGCAGGCATGGGGAGCACTCGTCCGGCAGGTTCCTTCGATCACACAGATCCAGCGGGCAGAGAGCTCGGCAGTGACCGCGATGGTGGAGCAGCTACGCGACCAGCCTCGGCCCATGGGCAGCCTGCCGCGTAAGCGCGAGGACATGCTGGCCCTCATCGAGACGGTCGCCGCCGGGCCGGCCAAGCGGAAGATCCTGCGGGCACGGCGGGTGGACAGCGAGCGGCGGGACGAGGCCGTGAAGGCGATGCGGCCACCCCATGCGGTGGTCAAGGCGACCGTGGCCGTGCTGGCCACTGTGGCGGGGATCGTGCTGTTCCTCCCCGACCCGCTCCTCACCATGGTGGTGCACCCGATCCAGACCGTCACCGGCGAGTTCCATACCTACACCGTCTCCTTCTCTGACGGCGGCCTGGTCCTGCTCGCCGGCGCGATGATGGCCACCGGAGCGACCCTGCACGCGTTGCTGGAGCGGCACCGGCCACGAGCGCTGCCGTACCTGCGAGAGATCTACATCCCCTACCTGGTGTTCGCCATCCCTGCCGCCTCCGCAGCGGTGACCCGGTGGATCGCCTTCGACCTCCCCCCTGCGCTGACCACGCTCGGGGTCTTCCTCGCGGCCGGGGCGACGCTGACGTTCGCGGTGCTGCTGGTGTTCGCCTGGCGCAGTCCGCGCGTGCTCAGGGCAGTGTGGTTCGACGGTGAGAAGGCACGCGAGCTGGACGCGCTGTTCCGCGCCGACGTGCGCCGGGCGATCTACGACAACGAGCACGTCAACCTAGACGCCTACCGGGCCCAGGCGCTGGAAGGCATCAGACAGCTGCACGCCCTCGGACTCACCGATGACGGCGACGCCCTGTGGATGCTCGAGGAGATCTCCCCGGCGACTGCCCCTGCCACCGACTGAGCCCGCGTGGGCAGCTGCCGCGGGCGGCGATGGGCACCGGCTCGAGCCTGGGAGGATGTGACCATGGCGAGCCGACAGAGCACCACGTGGACCGCCGTCGACCCGGAAGAGTTCCTGGCGGCGGTAGCACCTGAACGGCGCCGCCGGGACGCGGCCACGCTGCTGGCGCTGATGCGGCGGGTCACCGGCAAGCAGCCCCGGATGTTCGGTGCCTCGATCGTCGGGTTCGGTGAGTACTCCTACACCTACGACAGTGGCCACTCCGGGCACGCCCCCGCGGCCGCCTTCGCCCCGCGGAAGACCGCCAGCGTGGTCTACCTCGCCGACGGCCTGGACGCCCACGCCGAGGACCTGGCAGCACTCGGCCCGCACCGCACCGGGGTCGGCTGCCTGTACCTGACGAACCTGGACCGGGTGGACCTGGCGGTGCTGGAGCGGAT
>CAZMDO010000465.1:0-2392 GCA_964564445.1 uncultured Ruaniaceae bacterium
TGCGTACAGGCGTACGCACTCGGATGGGTGTGACTCTCACTCCGCAACGAACCCAGTTCGGACGCGTAACGAGGCGCGGGCCTGTTCTGACCTACCCGGTCGGATGCGCAGCAGTGCACAACAGGAGTGAGGAGTCACGACGATGCAGTCACCCACAACACAGACCGCCACCCCCCAGGCCACCCGGACGCACGCACCCACGGTCTCGGTCAACGGCGCCCCGCACACCCTGGCCGACGTCGCCCCGTACGTCTCCCTGCTGGACTGGCTGCGTGAGCTGGGCCTGACAGGTGCCAAGGAGGGCTGCGCCGAGGGTGAGTGCGGTGCCTGCTCGGTGCTGGTCGCCCGACCCGGCGTCGAGTCCGCGACCGAGTGGACGCCGCTGAACGCCTGCCTGGTCCCGGCCTGGGCCGTGGCCGGTGGCGAGGTGGTGACCGCCGAGGGTCTCGGCAGCCCTGAGAACCTGCACCCGGTACAACGGGAGATGGCGATGCGAGGGGGATCGCAGTGCGGGTACTGCACCCCCGGGTTCGTCTGCTCGATGGCGGGTGAGTACTACCGGCCCAGCCGCGCGGCCGCCGGGGCCGGGAGCAGCGGCAGCGGCAGCGGCAACGGCAACAGCGCGCCAGCGGCCGACAGCGCGCCGGCCGCCGACAGCGCGCCTGCCCACGCCCCCGCGAGCGCCCCGGCCACGCCGAGCGCCGGCGGCTGCGGCAGCGGCGGCGGGTGCTGCGGCTCCGGCCACGAGTGCGGCCCGAACGGGTTCGACCTGCACGCCCTCAGCGGCAACCTGTGCCGGTGCACCGGCTACCGGCCGATCGCCGACGCCGCCTACGCCCTCGGCACCCCGGACGCCGAGGACCCACTGCGCCGGCGGATGGACGCCCCGCCGCCGGAGGGCACCCCGGCCGCCGTCACGGTGGGCGAGGAGCACCTGCTGCGTCCCGCTGACCTCGCCGAGGCGCTGGCCGCGCTGGCCGCCCACCCGGACGCCCAGGTGGTGGCGGGCGCCACCGACTGGGGGGTCGAGGTGAACATCCGCAACCGCCGCGCTGTGACCACCATCCTCATCGATCGCCTGCCCGAGCTCCGCGAGTTCGAGGTGGGCGAGGAGGAGATCCGCCTCGGCGCCGCCCTCACCCTCACCGAGATCGAGCGCCGCCTGGCCGGCGCCGTGCCGCTGCTGGACGAGCTCTTCCCCCAGTTCGCCTCGCGGCTGATCCGCAACGGTGCCACCCTCGGCGGCAACCTCGGCACCGGCTCCCCGATCGGCGACGCGCCGCCGGTGCTGCTCGCCCTGGACGCCGACCTGGAGCTGGTCTGCGCGACCGGTCGTCGCCGGGTCCCGCTCGCCGAGTACTTCACCGGCTACCGGCAGAGCGTGAAGGCACCGGAGGAGCTGATCGCCTCGGTGATCATCCCCAAGCCCCTCGCCCCGGTGGTCGCGTTCCACAAGATCGCCAAGCGCCGGTTCGACGACATCTCCAGCGTGGCCCTGGCGTTCGCCCTGGAGATCACCGACGGCGTGGTCCGCCGGGCCAGGATCGGCGCCGGTGGCGTAGCCGCGACCCCGATCCGGGCCGTGGCGTGCGAGAACGCGCTGCTGGGCGCCCCCTGGCAGCTCGACACCGTGGAGCAGGCGGCCGCGGTGCTCGGTACCGAGGGCACCCCGATGAGCGACCACCGCGCCAGCGCCGAGTACCGCACCGCGATGCTCGGGCAGGCACTCCGCAAGCTCTACGCACAGACGCAGCAGGAGGTAGGAGCATGAGCACCCTCGCGCAGCGCCCGGCCGACCCCGTGGTCGGCCGGCCCGAACCGCACGAGTCCGCAGCGCTGCACGTGACCGGCGCCGCGCTGTACACCGACGACCTGGTGGGCCGCACCAAGAACGTGCTGCACGCCTACCCGGTGCAGGCCCCGCACGCCCACGCCCGTGTGGACGAGCTGGACATCGCCGCCGCCGAGCAGGTGCCCGGTGTGGTCAAGGTGCTCACCGCCGCCGACGTCCCCGGCGTCAACGACGGCAACGAGCACGAGGACGAGCCGGTCTTCCCCGACGAGGTGCAGTACTACGGCCAGGCGGTGTGCTGGGTGCTCGGGGAGACGCTCGAGGCCGCCCGCCTGGGCGCCGAGGCCGTGCAGGTCAGCTACACGCCGTTGCCCAGCCTGGTCAGCCTCGCCGACGCCATCGACGCCGACTCCTACCAGGGCCCGACCCGGCACATGGAGCGCGGTGACACCGACGCGGCCTTCGCCCACGCCCCGCACGTGTTCACCGGTGAGCTGAACTTCGCCGGCCAGGAGCACTTCTACCTGGAGACCCAGGCCGCGCTCGCCTACCAGGACGAGGCCGGGCAGATGTTCGTGCAGTCCAGCACGCAGAACCCCA
>CAZMDO010000466.1:0-2391 GCA_964564445.1 uncultured Ruaniaceae bacterium
GTGCCGAGCAGAACTCTCCCTCACGGATGGGTCGGAGTGCCACTCAGGGACGCAGCTCGCCGTCCACCGCCACCCCGTCGGTGCCGTTGCTCAGTCTCAATGAACGCTATGAGGTGCCGAGCATCGTGACCGGTGAACTCGGGGTGCCGAGGATGGTGCCGAGCATCGTGACCGGTGAATTCGGGGTGGCGAGGATGGCGCCGACCTTGGGCTCGAGGTGGGTCTCGAGGTGGGTCCTGAGCTTGGGTGGCGAGCATAGGTGGCGACGACTGTGCCGATTCTTTGGTGGTGCAGGTTCGCGGGCCGACGGATGTCTCGTGATCGTAGGCCTTGGATTCTGTTGATCGTGGGCTGATCGTCGATCGAGCTGTGAGTCTGGCACTGTGGGAGGGATGGTGCAGGCGATGGCATTCGACTGGCGTTTGCACGGGGGTTGGAACTATGGCTTCCACGCGCCAGGCACTTCCCGGCGATCCAGCCTTGTTCCACGTGGAACGGTCCGTCACTGCGAGCGGCGTCTATGGGCGAGAGAACCGAGGCTGGCCTGGAAGCCTGGACGCGCGGTGGTTCATGTGAACGGCTCGCATACGTGGCGCCGGGTGTCCGCGACGACGTCCCTGCCCTCCAGATTGAGCGATGCCCGGGGATCCGGTGATTGTGCGCCTGTACCTACCCTGTGCGCACGCGGGCGCGAGCGGGGAGGGCTTGACGTCGAGCGCGTCGCGGGCACTTTCCCCGCGCGCACGCGGGCGCGAGACCGTGTCCACAAATCGAGCGCCCACATGGTGCGGCCGGATGAGGGCGTTCAATCGAGGCCGGGATGGGCTCCCTTGCTGAGGGCGTCCAGACACGCTGGGCCGCCGGTCCCAATGCGTATGACCACTGACCGCCGAAGAGTCGTTCGTTGGGATGACTAGCTGTCCCGGCGGTGATGCGATACCGTCTCCCCCCGGCAGTTGGTTCGCCGGCGTAGTCGGCTTGGCAGAAGACGCTGTCCGTTCCACGTGAAACGGAGCCCCGGTCTCCAGGGTGGCTGTTCGCATGTGGTATCCAGATCAGCCTCTCCGCGCCGTCTCGGTCAGAGCCCAGGTCTCGTGGTTGGTGTCGGTCTACGGCGAGATTGCTGCGGGGCTGCACGTGGAACGGCAGGTCGGTTTCACGTGAAACAGCCGTGGCTTTCCAGGAGCGAGACCTCGCGCTATCGGCCTCCGCTCAAGGCGCTGTATCCGCTGCTGTGGCGATAGGGCCGTCTCACAGCCCGTTCGGATCGTCCAAGATCACCGACGGCGCGGGATCAGTGGTGACGTGGGGTCTCGCCGGACCGACGGTGACTGCCGGCGTCAGCGGGGTCGGTCACCGTGCGGCAACAGCCCGTGCTGTCATGATGTTCTCGACGTCCATCTGAAACAGGTGCCCAAGTGCCGCAGAGACGACCGACTCATGTCTTGCCAGGACGGCGCGCGGCGCGGCATGCCGGAAGGTCTGGTTTCGCCGTTTCACGTGGAACGGCACTCCGACTCATCGAGGACGTCCACGCTTCCGACGCGCTGTGGCGTGCTCGGCTATGAAGCTCGTTGACGCATCAGAAGAGAAGAACCAAGGCGACGCCGGAAGGTGCCTCCTCTCGAAATGCCATGGCCACACTGCCAGCGCGATAGTTCTCGGCCCGACGTCCTGGACGAGCGGGGCTTCCGAGAGGGAACGGCGGCACCGGCTTCTGCAGACGGGAGTCGTTCGTGCCTGTAGCACCCTTGATGTCAGAGCCACTCCCCGCGTTTTCCAGGTGCCCTTCGACGAGCGCGTGCGAGAGCCACGTTCCACGTGAAACGGTGCCGATCGCGTGGCCCGACCGTCGTGCCCTGCCATGGACAGGCCTGTTCGGCGGGCAGGGATAGCAGCCCCTGTGGGAACCGGGCCTCACGGCCGTGCGGCCGGCACCCCGCCCGTTCACAACTTGTGGATAGTCTCAGTTTCACGTGGAACTTGATGGCCTTCAGGTGGATCAAAACCAGTCGTTATCCACATCTCGACAACGGGATGTGGACAAGTATCCGAACGGCAGAGCTCGTAGCGGACGAGGGAGTCAACCCGCACAAACGGCGGAACTAGGCGGTTTATCAACCTGCACGCCTCACTGCGCACGCTCTCGCAGGACAGTTGTCCACCTTCTGCACGGAGTTATACACATGACAGCGCGCTATGCACATTGAACCCACAGGTTATCCACAGGCATCCCAGTGGATGGCCGGTTGTCCACCGACGGACCGAAGTGTTCGTCGTCTATGGCTGAGCCGTCTACTCTTGGGGTGTCAGCACCGAAGGGATGATACGTGGATCAGGATGACGGCGCGGCGGGTCCGGCCTCGATCACGGACGTGACGACGCCCCTCT
>CAZMDO010000467.1:0-2387 GCA_964564445.1 uncultured Ruaniaceae bacterium
CCGGTCACGCTCGGGTGAGCATCGAGCAGCGCGTTCAGCTCACGGCCGACCTCCGGCTGGCGCGAGGAGGCGAACACCGGGTGCAGGGTGACACCTGACCGCTGAGCCGCATCGACGGCCGCGTTCTGCAACCGCCACACGTAGGCGCCACCGCGCTGGACGACATGCTCGGGTTGCGAGACCAGGATGAGCTCGCGATGCCCGAGCCGGCGTAGGTGCTCGACCATCAGCCGCCCGGCTTCCTCGAAGTCGAGGTCGAAGACGTCCACCCCGCTGCAGTCGGCCGGCAGGCCCACCAGAGCACCCGGCTGCGGCGCCTTGCGCAGGATCGGCAGACGGTCGTCGTGCTCGGCGACGTTCAGCAGGACGATGCCGTCGACCATCCGCGAGTCGGTCATCCGGCGCAGCGCGTTCCGCCCGTCCTCCTCGGTGGCGAGCAGGATGTCGTAGCCGAGCTCCCGAGCAGTGTTCGACACGCCGAGCATGTACTGCAGCATCGCGGGCGCGAACTCGTCCTCCAGGAACTGCGCCAGCAGACCGATGACGCGGGTCTGTGAGGTGGCAAGGGCGCGGGCGCCGGCATTCGGTGTGTAGCCCAGCTCGCGCACTGCGGCCTCGACCCTCCGGCGCACGTCAGCGGAGACAGTCCGCTTGCCGGAGAGTGCGTAGGAGGCAGTGCTCCGGGAGACCTTTGCGATGGATGCGACATCGCCGATGGTGACCATGACGCCTCCTCACATCGATCTCAGCGAACCGGTTCGATGGTACCCAGTGACGCACAGCACACGCAACCATCAGTTTTTGGCATGATTCTGGCGCTTGGTCCGGAACCATGCGAATCGGTTCGACGGTGAAAGCGACGCGCCCCCTCACCGGCGACGCACGGGGCCGCGAAGGCGCCGGTGGCCGTGGCGCCAGGGGCGACGCCGCGTTCCAGCCCATGCCGGCCTGTTCCAGCACGCTCCAGCACGTCCCAGCACGTCCCGTCACGCTCCAGCCCGTCCCGACACGCTCCAGCCCATGACGGCACGCACCAGCCCTCGACCAAGCCCCTCACGCCAGTCCGCTCCTTCCGGAGCATCGTCACAGCCCTGTCGAGAACCGCGATCGGTAGCGCCCCGGGGAGATGCCGACCTCGTGCGTGAAGGCGGACCGGAACGTGACCGGGGACCCGAAGCCCACCTCCGACGAGATCCGGTCGACGGTCAGGGCGGTGGTCTCGAGCAGCTCCTTGGCCGCCGCGATCCGCTCGGCAGCGACCCAACGCATCGGCGTGGTACCGACATCCAGCTCGAACCGCCTCGCGAGCGTGCGGCTCGAAAGATGTGCGGCCCGGCTCAGCTCCGCCAGCGTGACCGGCCGGTGCAGGTTCTCCGCCAGCCAGCTGCGCAGATCGTCCAACCAGGTAGCGTCGTCGGCCAAGGGCTCCGCCCGCACGTACTGCGCCTGGTCCCCGTCCCGGTGCGAGGCGATCACCAGGTAGCGGGCGGTGGCGTTGGCCACCCTCTCGCCGTGGTCGCGCCGGATCAGATGCAGGCACAGGTCAAGGCCCGCTGCTGAGCCAGCGCTGGTGAGAACGCCGTCGTCTTCCACGTAGATCGCACGCGCATCGACGTTGACCCTGGGGTACATCCGCTGCAGCAGCGCGGCATGCCGCCAGTGGGTGGCGGCCCGACGGCCATCCAGAAGACCAGCCTCGGCGAGCGCGAACGCCCCGCTGCACAGCGCCACCATCCGGGCGCCATGGGCAGCAGCGCGCCGGAGCTCGCGGACCACGGCGTCTCCGACCGACCGGCCGGGAGGCACCGCCGGCACCAGTACCGTGTCGCTCTCTGCGATGGCGCTGATGGGCCGCTCCGGGGTCAGGCGGATCCCGGTGTTCGTCCGCACGCCGCGTTCGTCCCCGCACAACGACACGTCGTAGAGCGGGCCGCGCTCGGGATCCCAGTCGAAACCGAGCGCCTCCAGCGGCATGCCGATCTCGAACAAGGTCATGCCGTCAATGACCGGGATGGCGATTGATGGGCGCCGACGAGTCATGGCAAGAACTTATCACTATGTGTCACTCTTGCCACTCCCGGGGAGAGAGGTCGGTTGCGATCGTTGATGCATGCACTTCGACGACTTCCTCGCCCAGCAGATGCTCACCACCGGCAGCTCCACCCAGCAGCACAGGCAGGCCGAGCCGCCCAGCCGGCCTCTGCTCCGCGCGCTACGGCGGCGCACCCGGCGAGCGGCGCAACGACTCGGCGCACATCGGCGCCCCCGGCGCGATTCGAACGCGCGACCTACCGCTTAGGAGGCGGTTGCTCTATCCCCTGAGCTACGGGGGCCCGGGGTGCAGCCTATCGCCCCGAGCCGAGCACACCGCATCCGGCCGAGGCAGC
>CAZMDO010000468.1:0-2382 GCA_964564445.1 uncultured Ruaniaceae bacterium
ATTGCGGCTGTGCGGCTGGGCGCAGCTCGTTTGCTGCCCAGATCCGCGGCCGTCGGCCCTCCGTTTCGTCGAGGGTCGTGGCGGTCGGCGCGTCCACGGCCGGGCGCTGGTGTGCGGTGCGCGGTTCGCTGCACCCGGCGGTGATCCCCGAGGTGATGGTGCCCTCGGCCTCACGCGCACCGAGGCCGGCCCGTTGGGCGGCGATGGTGAGCCGGTCGCGGGCCACATGCTCGGGCACCTCACCACCGGCGACGAGCTGCCCCAGCGCGAACGCCGCCCGATTGAGGGTGTCGTTGCGGGTGCCCTCGGCCGCGGTCGCCACCTTCCCCACCTCCCGCTCCAAGGCGGCTGCACCGTAGGCGGTGATCCCATCGGTCGAGGCGGTCGAGGTGGTCGTGGCCGGCGCGGCCTTCTTCTTCTCGAACAGGTCGTAAATTGACGCTCTCTCAGTCATGCAACAAGTCCATTCTTTAGTCGCCGCGCACGAATGCGGGCAGCGTGTTCAGGTTCGCCGCGGCGCTCGGCCAGTACGGCAAGATCGATTCCTCGGGCAGCAATAGATGCACAGGCAGCAGCGCGCCTATCAAGCTCGGCCTGCTCGGCCTCGGCTTGCCGGCGGCCTATCTCGATTCCGGCGCGTACCCCGGATTCGTAGATCGCCTGCGCAATTCGCTGTGCCCGCGGTGTCATTGCGGCAATGTCGGGGACTCCCGGTATACTCGGGATAAGTCCATTCCGCAGACCCCCGGCTCCTGGAGACGAGCCGGGGGTTTGTGTTTCAGGCACCGGTGCTGGTTACCGGCTTGAGTGCCTTTGCGAGGTCTTCGGGACGAATGCGAATTGTTCGGCCCAGCCGGTATGCCTTGATCCGACCCTTAGCGATCTCCCGGCGGATCGTGTAGTGGTTCATGTCGAGAATCTCGGCGGCTTCGTTGACTGAGAGGTACTGCTTCGTAACGGCGGCGGTGTTCATTAGGTGCTCCTTAACGTGAAAGCCCCGGCCGGCGAACGGCTGGGGCTGCTTACGTGATTGATTCTGTGAGGGCTAGATCGGTGCGTCGATGTTGTGCGCGGCGCGGAGCGCGGTCGGGTTCGCCCGGTCGGCGGCGGCATGGTCGCGGCGCAGCCACGAGCCCTGGTCGCCGGGTGCGGCGGGGATGCGGGCATAGATCGCGGCCCGCGTGAAACTCTCATCGTTGATGAGTCGCCGGGCATAACGGCGGCACTTGGACCAGCTCCAGGTGGGCTGGAGTGCGGCGATGGCGGCGTGTGCCCGTTCCACGTCGCGGGCGCTACGGGCGCGGGTCAGCAGTTGCGCTGCGGGTGCCCGGTGTGTCACCGTGGGCGCAACAGCGCTAGGGGCAGTACTCATAGAGGTACTCCTTCGGTGTTGTCTCAGTGATTGCGAGAGCCCGTATCCGGTTGTCTGCTAGTTGGCGCTAGCAGCGGGTGCGGGCTCCGCTCTTTGGTTCTTGCGATTCTTTGATCGGGCCGGTGATCGGTCCCGTACTGCGTTGACTGCTTACTACTGTACTGAGTGGTTCCGACGCCCCTGTCCATGTCCACCACCACGCCGGGGCCGACGCGCCGGGCGGCCATTTCCCACCTCGTATAGTTCAGTTGCGCCGCGGGGATACCGTGGCGGTATCGGGGAGACTCCAGCGGACCGTCCCCTTGCGGGCGTTGACGGCCGTTACGTGCGCAGCACCAAGTGTGAGCAATGTCACACGACACGCCGATCACTCGTCGTCGAGGACCCGGTTCAGCCGCGCCGTCAGCGCCCGGTCACGCTCGAGGGTGGCGTGCTGGTACTGCGCGGCAACATCAACGTTGCGGTGCCCACCTCGGCGCAGCAGCTCGGCCGTCGTCGCGCCCATCTGCGCGTACGCGGTAAGTCCCGTGTGACGGAGGTTGTGGAACTTGAAGCCGGGTCGGCCCGCCTCGGCCCTGGCCACCTGCCATGCTCGATCCAGTGCGGACTGCGAGAGTGGCACCTTCGGGTTCCTCGGAGAGGGCAGCAGGGGACCCTCAGCACCGGCGCCGACGAACCGGTCCAGGTGGTCACGCAGCGCTGGCAGCACCGCGGCCGGTATCGAGATGTTCGACCGGGCAGAGCCGCGCTTGGGGTCGGCGTAAGCGGGCGGCTTCGACTTGCTGTGCCACTGCCGGCGCACGTGCAACACGGCCTGCTCGTCGTCGTCCAGGTGCTCAAAGTCCCGGCGCTGGAGACCGAGCACTTCACCTTGGCGCAGAGCGCACCAGGCAGCCAGCGGAACGGCGATGCGCAGATCGGGCGGCATGGCCTCGGTCATGGCGCGAACCTCGGCGATCGTGGCGACCTGCTCGGAGTCGATGTGCTCGGCCACCTTCACCTTCGGCACG
>CAZMDO010000469.1:0-2376 GCA_964564445.1 uncultured Ruaniaceae bacterium
CGGTGCTGCCCTGGATCCGCTCCTTCGGCACCACCACGTGGATGCCCTTGGAGGCCAGCACCTGCAGCCCCTTCTCGCCGTCGGCCAGCGCCTCGGTGTCCTCGGTCCACACCCCGGTCGCGTTGATCACGTGCCGAGCGTTGATGGTGTGCCGCTGCCCGGTCTCCAGGTCCACCACCTCGGCGCCGGTGACCCGTCCGCCGGGACCCTTCACGAAGTCGACCACCTGGGTGCGGGAGGCGGCGTGGGCGCCGAAGGACTGCGCGGTGCGCACCAGCGTCATCACCAGGCGGGCGTCGTCCACGCGCGCGTCGTAGAACTCGATGCCGCCGACCAGCTTGTCGGCGCGCACGTCCGGGAAGAGCTTGCGCACCCCGTCCCGGGAGAGGTGCTTCTGCGTGGGCACCGCCTTGCCGCGCATGCCGAGCACCGCCATGGCGTCGTACAGCCCGATGCCCAGGGCGCTGTAGATCCGCTCGATCACCGGCTGCTTCAGCGGCCAGATGAACGGCTGCGCCTTGACCAGGTGCGGGGCGGTGCGGGTGAGCAGGATGCCGCGCTCGCGCAGCCCCTCGGCGACCAGCTTCAGGTCCAGCTGGTAGAGGTAGCGGACCCCGCCGTGCACCAGCTTGGAGGACCAGGAGGAGGTGCCCCCGGCCCAGTCCTGCATCTCCACGATGCCGGTCCGCAGGCCGCGGGTGACCGCGTCCAGCACGATGCCGGCACCGGTCACCCCGCCGCCGACCACGAGCACGTCCAACGGCTCATCACCGCTCATCGCGGCAAGAGCCTCGGTGCGGGTCTGGGTTGTCAACGCTGAACTGGCCACGGTCTCTCCTGTGCATCGCCCGACGGCGGAACTCGCCTTGCTCTCGTCCCCGATCGTCCCGCGGGGCGCACTGACGTGCAATCACAATGCACGAACGTGCGCGAGCGGTCAGTGGGTGTGGGCAGAGTGTCCAGGTGCGGTTCGTACCGCGGCCACGGACAGCGCCAGGGCGCCGAGCAGGGCATCGGGAGAGGGGCCCGTGGTCGTCGCCGAGGGGGGCATCGCCGGCATGCTGAGGCTCACCTCGGCGCCGGTGACGAGCAGGAAGGCATCCAGCCGGTCCAGCTCGGCGGCCAGGCCGGCCCAGTGCTGCGCGTCCGCCGGCAGCGTGCTGGTGGGCCAGACCGGGATGCGGGCCAGCCCCCACGGGTAGGTGGCACGGCGGGTGGCCAGCACCCGCGGCACCGTCACCATCCGGGCGGTCTGGCCGGCCATCACCACGTCACCGGCGGTGCGCACGCCCGATCGCGGCGCCAGCGTCCCCATGCCGAACGGTTCCGGGCCGGACGGCCGGCCGAGCGGCGCGGAGGCCACCCAGACCAGCGAGCGGAACCGCACCGGTGAGCCCAGGTGGGACCGGGCGCTGCGCCACAGCGAGAGCTTGGCCGGCAGGCCCTCCACCCGCCCGCTCGCTGCCGCCAGGGGGGTCAACGAGCGCACCGACACCCGCTGCGCGACCGCCGGCGTCGTCGGCGGCGGCCCCGGTCGCCACCCATGGTTGGCCGCCCACCCCTCCAGGCCTGCGGCGAGCACCATCCCCGCCCGGCCCGCCTGCCGGTCGCCGCGCCGGTTCCACCACAGGACCAGTGCCGCGGTGGCGGCGCCCACTGCCACCAGGACGAGCACGGTGACCTGTGTGGACGTCACGACCGGCCGCCGGGTGGATGGTTCGCCTTCATGCAGCGAGGATAGGACCGGCCGCCCGGGTAGGGCACGATGGTGCGGTGCCCTTCACGAAGGAGAGACCACGATGACGCTGCGCCCCCGCGGGAGCGAGCTCTACGACGCCTACGTGTTCGACCTGGACGGCACGGTCTACCTGGGTGAGCACCTGCTCCCCGGTGCGGCCGAGATCCTCGGTGAGCTCCGCCGTCGGGACATCCCGGTGCGGTTCGTCTCCAACAACCCCACCAAGTCCCCGCAGCAGTACGTGGACAAGCTCACCGCCCTGGGCGTGGCCGCCACGTTGGCGGACGTCACCAACACGGTGGTCGCCATGGTGCGCTGGCTGCAGGCCGAGCAGCCCGGGAAGGTGGTCTACCCGATCGCCGAGCAGCCGCTCATCGACGCCCTCGCCGAGGCGGGGATCGAGACCAGCGACGACCCGGCCCGCATCGACGTCGTCATCGCCTCCTACGACCGCACCTTCACCTACGACAAGCTGCAGCGAGCCTTCGACGCCATCTGGTTCCACCGCCGGGCCATCCTGGTGACCACCAACCCGGACCGGTACTGCCCCTTCCCCGGTGGGCGCGGCGAACCGGACGCCGCCGCCGTGGTGGCCGCGATCGAGGCGTGCACCGGGACCACGCTCGCCGCGAACGTCG
>CAZMDO010000470.1:0-2372 GCA_964564445.1 uncultured Ruaniaceae bacterium
CCAGTCGAGAGACCCAGAGCGCGGCCCGTTGCGTCGCGCCCGGAACGGAGGACACCTGTGACCAGCACCGCCGCACCCGAGGCCGGCAGCGTCGTCATGTACAGCACCACCTGGTGCGGCTACTGCCGTCGACTGAAGACCCAGCTCACCGGAGCGGGGATCCCGTTCACCGAGGTGAACATCGAGGAGGTGCCGGAGGCGGCGGCGTTCGTGGAACAGGTCAACGGCGGCAACCAGACCGTGCCCACGCTGCTGTTCCCGGACGGGTCGGCGGCCACCAATCCCTCCCTCGCGCAGGTGCAGGAGCGGCTGGCCGCCTGAGCGCGCGGCACCTCCGGTCGCCGGAGCTGGTGTGGAACGTTGGTGGTGCTTATCACCCCAGCGGGCGTCCACACCAGCCGGGCCGCTCCCGGTCAGCGGGGTAGCGGCAGCGGCCCGCCGAACCAGTCCTCGATCAGCGCCCGCGCCACCGAGGTGGGTCGGGGCGGGCGGATGCTGCCCTCGGCCCACGCGTCGGCGATCTGCGCCCGGTCCACGAACCGCGCGTCGACCACCTCGTCCCCGTCCGGCACGGGCACGCGATCCTCGGTGCGACCGGTGAACGCACACATCAGCGAGGCGGGGAACGGCCAGGGCTGGCTGGCGCCGTAGCGCACCTCGCCCACCCGCACCCGGGTCTCCTCGAGCACCTCCCGGCGCACCGCCGCCTCCAGGGACTCCCCCGGCTCCACGAACCCGGCCGGCACCGAGTACTGGTTCACCGGCCAGTGCGCCGAGCGGGCGATGAGCAGCCGGTCCTCGGGATCGGTGATCGCCATGATCACCGCCGGGTCGGTGCGCGGGAAGTGCTGGGAACGGTCGGCCGGGCAGCGGCGCACCCAGCCGGCGGCCTCCACCTGGGTCACGGCACCGCAGCGGGGGCAGTGCGTGTGCCCGCGGTGCCAGTTCGCCAGCGCGAGCGCCTCGGTGGCCAGCCCGGCATCCACCTCGCCGAGCAGGGCGCCGATGTCGCGCAGGCTCACCGCCCGCAGTCCATCGGTGCTCAGGTCGGCGGGTTCGTCCCCGGCGGGCCAGCGCTGGCTGCGCGCCTCGCTCGGCCCGGTCTCCGGCTCCAGGGCCGCGAGGTAGGGCCGACCGTCGGCGCTGCCGAGGTAGGCCCAGATGACCGCACCGGAGGCGGCAGCCGCAGACCCACCCGAGGCAGCCGTACCGGCCGCACCCGGCGCAGGAGCATCGGCCGCGACCTCGCCGACGGGTGTGGTGACCAGGCCGGGGTGGCCGGCGGAGAAGTCGGCCAGCACCTGCCCGCCCCGCACGGTGAGCACCCGGGCATCCCCGTCGGCTCTCAGCCGCTCGAGCAGCCCGGGCTCGGTCCGGCGCGCCGTGTCGCGGTCCAGGCCCAGGCGGGAGAGCGGCAGGTCGTCCGAATTCACCGCTCCACCGTAGATCAGACGCGCCAGATCGGACGCGCCGCAAGGTGCGCCGCGCCACTGCCGCCGCCCTGGCCTACCGTGGGGTCGTGCCCGAGAAGCAGCGTTCCCCTCTCGCCCTGGCCGCCCTCGCCACCGTGGCGATCCGCGGCCTGGACGTGATCGCCACCCGTCCCCCGCGCAACGCGGGTGCCGACTTCGACGTCGTCGGGGTGATGGATGCCGAGCGGCGCCGGTGGATCGTGCGCGCCCCGCGCACTGCTGCCGCCGGTGCGGCGCTGGAGGGTGAGGTCGCGCTGCTGGAGCTGCTCGGCCGCGAGGTCGACGGCGGAGCGCTCCGGTTCCAGGTCCCTCGCCCGGGCGGGTTCGCCCCGTTGCCGGAGGGCGGCCGGGCGATGGTCTACCGGGAGCTGCCCGGCTCACCGGTGCAGGTGGGCAGCCTGCAGGGTGGACCGGGCCTGGCGGCCCAGCTGGGTCGGGCGCTGGCGTCGGTGCACGAGCTCAAGCCCGCCCTGGTGGCCGACGCCGGGCTGCCGACCTATGACGCGGAGTCCTACCGGCAGCGGCGGCTGACCGAGGTGGACGAGGCGGCCCGCACCGGGCACGTGCCGGCCGCGCTGCTGCGCCGCTGGGAGCATGCGCTGGAGAACGTGGCGCTGTGGCGGTTCGGTGCCACCCCGGTGCACGGCGACCTGGCCGCCGAGCACGTGCTGGTCGCCGACGAGGACGTGGCGGCGATCCTGGACTGGTCCGAGGCCCGGGTCGCCGACCCCGCCGACGACCTGGCCTGGCTGTACGCCGAGGCCGGCGACGAGGCGCTGACCTCGATCCTGGAGGCCTACGCCCTGGCCCGCACGGAATCCACCGACGACCACCTCGGCGACCGAGCGCTGCTGGCCGGGGAGCTGGCGCTGGCGCGGTGGCTGATGCACGGGGTGCGCA
>CAZMDO010000471.1:0-2370 GCA_964564445.1 uncultured Ruaniaceae bacterium
TCGCCATTCAGTGAGCTGGAGCTCGTCATCCCCTCGTCACGGGTCATCTGCTCGTGATGACACTCCGTCCTGACCTCAAGCCACCTGAGGCTCATGCGAAGACAGCGCGGAACAGGCGGCGGCGATCGCTGTCGCGTGGATCGCGCTTGCGCTGATCCGGCAGGCCGGGCGAGCGTCCGGCGGGTTCGGCAGCTGGCCCAGGGAGTCGTGACCGCAGGGCACTACTCAGCGCCGGGAGTCACGAGTGCATCGATTCAACCCCGGAAGTGGGTGGGGGCGGCCGTCGGCGCAGTGCGGGGTGAGGATCGCGTTCGGTGGTCGAGGCCTGGCGGGTGTTCGATCACGCCGCGGTCATCGCGAGGACTGCGTCGCGCAAGCGAGGGTCGCGATCACTGAGGCCGTCAAGAACTTCGTTGAGGCTGACATCGGTCTGATCGATGCGGTCGATGCCTGTGCCATCGGGGGCTTGGCGCGATACGAATACCTTCGTGTAGTCGGGGCGATCGATCCGCTTGGAGACGAGCTCATTCTCGGCGACGGCGGTGGGGCCGAACTCTAGATGCACGTTCGGATGAGGGTCTGTGCGGATAAGGGCAACACACCACTCCCACTGGCCAGAAAAGGGTGTTTGGACGGCGGTCACCTGACCGGTCGACACACTCTCATTCACTTGGGCAGCCAACGTGTGTTCAGCAAAGTGCCGTAGTGCCCGCTTCGCCTCGGCGAGAGTCCGGCGCCCCTCCTCGAACTGCCGTTTCGCGTGCAGGGCCACCAAGTCGGCGAACTGCTGCGCGGCGCTCTCCTGTGGCCGGTGCCCGTAGCGAGCGCTCTCACCGGTGTCACACATCGCTTCGATGAATCGGATCCGATCCTCACTGCTCACGACGCCCGGTCCTTCCGTGAAGTGATCGACAAGTTCGTTTATGAAGAAGTCTTGCCGTGGGTGGGCCCGGCGCCACGCGGCGTCGTGAGCGATGTGAGCATGCAGGCTCGCAAGCAGCTCGGCATACGTCACGACCACAGCCTTCTCCCAGCCATCGGTCTGCATATGGCTCACGTGGCGGACGCACAGCAGCACGACGATGCTCTGCCTGCCTCCCGCCGCGCCATGCGCGAGGTATCGCTCGTAGCCGTGGCCATGGCCGTCTGACCACTCGTAGTTCTCCACGACGATGCTCGCGCGGTCGCTGGTGAGCACGATGTCGGCGATGTCCCCGTTGAGGTCTTCATGGCCGGCGGTATCGACCTCTTGGACGACCCTGTAGCCGCGGGTCGGGAGCCGATCGATATCTGCGAGATCCCGATTCACGTGCTCGACGAAGATCTCCTGGAACGCGTCGCCGAGTTCGTGCGTCCCCTCCGAGTTCAGCAGCCACGCGAACACGTTGGAGAGTTGCTTTTCATGAGTGCCGTGATGCATGACCCGGAAGACATTGAAGTGCTCGGCCAGACTCTGAGACAGCGAGGGCACGAGCGCCGTCACCATCTGGTCGAGTGAACGGGCAGCGTCGAGCATGCCGCGAGTGTACTTCCGGGCCGCGCAGATGCCCGTGCACAGCCACTGTAGCGGTGGACTTCGTACTGGGACAACGGGCACTCTGGGTGGCCGTTGAGGGATGATGAGGCATGGCCCACGATGACTTCGTCGCCGCCGCTCTCCGATCGTTCGGCGGTACCAGACACAGGTACGCCGACGCGGTCCGGCTCGTACCGAGGGGGCCTGGACTATATGCGTTCTACGGCGACGACCGCGCCTGGGCAGACCTACAACTGAGTCCCGCCTTCGGCGGTCAGCCGCTCTACGTCGGCAAGGCAGAGAGGAGTCTCAACGGCCGGGACGTGGGCACCCACTTTGCCGCCGGCAGGACCGGCTCATCCACGGTCAGACGCAGTCTCGCCGCTCTGCTTGTGGACTCGCTCGCCCTTGTCGCCGTACCCCGCAACCTGGCCAAGCCCGACGGCAGCGCGAACTTTGGACTGGACGCTGCAAGCGAGAGCCGCCTGAGTGCCTGGATGGAGCGGCAGCTCTCGTTGGCGACGTGGAGCAAGCCTGAGGGCATCGACCTGGACGACATCGAGACCGCGGTCGTGCGCCAGCTCCAGCCCCCACTGAACCTCAACAAGGTCCACGAACCGAGAACGCGACTTCGGGCCGCCCGGCGGCACCTCGCCAACGCCGCGCGTGCCTGGGAACCACACGGTGGCCCCGGCTAGACCCGAGTCGTAACGCACCGAGGTCCTCCGCCGTCATCGGAGTCCCTCACGTGGGTGAGGCTGCGGTCGTGAGGACCGGTGGGGCGCCCAGCGGGTTCGGCAGCTGGCCCGGGGAGTCGTGACCGCAGAGCACTACTCAGCGTCGGGAGTCACGAG
>CAZMDO010000472.1:0-2367 GCA_964564445.1 uncultured Ruaniaceae bacterium
CTGGACCTGCGCAGCGGCACCCTGGACCGGTACACCGAGTGGGTCTCCCCGAACGGCACCCCGGTGCGGGTCACCTCCCGCCGGCTGGTGTCCCTGGTGCACCGGTCGCTCGCGGCGATCAGCTACGAGGTGGAGCCGCTCGAGGACGACGTGTACGTGGCGCTGTACTCGGACCTGCTCGCCAACGAGCAGGCCGGCCGGCCCTCCTCCGACCCCCGGGACGCGGCGGTGCTGGACCGGCCGCTGAAGGCCGAAGCCTCGGCGGCGCGCGGTCAGCAGGCGGTGCTGATGCACCGCACCCGCAAGTCCAAGCTGCGGATGGCTGCCGGGATGGACCACATCCTGCAGGTGCCGCCGGGCGCGAGCACCACGATCGAGGCGAACGGCGACCTGGCCCGGTTCACCGTGACCGCGCAGATCCCGCGCGGGCAGAAGCTGCACCTGGTCAAGTACCTCGCCTACGGCTGGTCCCACCGGCGCTCCGCCCCCGCCCTGCGGGACCAGGTGGAGGCGGCCCTGGCGGTGGGCAAGCTGATCGGCTGGGAGGAGCTGGTGGAGCAGCAGCGCGCCTACCTGGACGACTTCTGGTCCTCCTCCGACGTGGAGATCGACGGCGACCCGGGCCTGCAGCAGGCGGTGCGGGTGTCGATGTTCCACGTGCTGCAGTGCGCTGCGCGCTCGGAGGGCCAGGGCATCGCCGCCAAGGGGCTGAGCGGGGTGGGTTACGACGGGCACACGTTCTGGGACGCGGAGGTGTTCGCACTGCCGATGCTCACCTACACCGCCCCCTCGGCGGCCCGGGACCACCTGGTCTGGCGGATGGACACCCTGCCGCAGGCGCGGGAGCGCGCCACCGAGCTCGGCCTGGCCGGGGCGGCGTTCCCATGGCGGACCATCACCGGGCGGGAGTGCTCGGGCTACTGGCCGGCCGGTACCGCCGCGTTCCACGTGAGCTCGGCGGTCGCCGACGCGGTGTCCCGGTACGTGGCGGCCACCGGCGACACCGAGTTCGACGCCGAGATCGGCACCGAGATCCTGGTCCAGACCGCGCGGCTGTGGCTCAGCCTGGGCCACTACGACGACGGCCGGTTCCACATCGACGGGGTCACCGGCCCGGACGAGTACACCGCGATCGTGGACGACAACGTGTACACGAACGCGATGGCGCAGGCGAACCTGCGGGCCGCGGACGCCGCCTGTGAGCGCAACCCGGCCCAGGCGGCCCGGTTCGGCGTGACCGAGGAGGAGCGAGCCGAGTGGCGCCGTGCCGCGGACGCGATGATCTTCCCCTACGACGAGGACCTCGGCGTGCACGCCCAGTCCGAGGACTTCACCACCCAGGACCAGTGGGACTTCGAGCACACCAAGGACGAGCACTACCCGCTGCTGCTGAACTACCCCTACTTCCAGATCTACCGCAAGCAGGTGGTCAAGCAGGCGGACCTGGTGCTGGCGATGCACCTGCGCGGGGACCTGTTCACCCCGGAGCAGAAGGCCCGCAACTTCGCCTACTACGAGGCGCGCACGGTGCGGGACTCCTCGCTGTCCTCCACCACGCAGGCGGTCCTGGCGGCCGAGACCGGGCACCTGCAGCTGGCCTACGACTACTGGGCCGAGGGGGCGCTGGTGGACCTGGGCGACCTGCACGGCAACGTGGACGACGGGCTGCACATCGCCGCGATGGGCGGTGCGTGGCTGGTGGCGGTGGCCGGTTTCGGCGGGATGCGCGATCACAACGGCACGCTCACCTTCGCCCCGCGGCTGCCCGAGGCGCTGGACCGGATCCGGTTCCACCTGCGGTGGGCGGATGTGGTGCTGGCGGTCGACATCACCCGCACCGAGGGGCAGGTGAGTGCGCAGTACGAGCTGGTGGAGGGCGCCGAGCTGCACACCACCCACCACGGCTCGCCGGTGCACGTGCGCGCCGGTGAGCCCGTCCGCGTACCGGTGCCAGCGCAGCCGGTGGTGGAACCGGTCCACCAGCCCGCCGGTCGCGCGCCCGCGCACCGGCAGCCCCAGTCGTAGCCCGACGGCGGACCTCACCCGGAGAGGGCGGCCGTCGGCCGTCCGGCGCCGAGCCGGCGCTACTGACAGCCGGAGACGCCCGGCGGCAACGCGCGGACCGTCAGGCCTGGGCTCGCCTCGCCCAGGCCGCCTTCGCGCGCGAAGGTGAGCACCGCCGTCGCCTGGTCCTCGGTGAGCACACCGCAGCCCTCCTCGCCGAGGAGCTCCGCGAGCGCTGGGCCGGGCCACTCGAAGGAGTCGGAGACCTCCTCGGTGCTGTCCACCTGGACCCGGGTGGCCGGGAGCTGCTCGCCGGTGCTGACCAGGTTGGCGCGCAGGAAGTGGGTGAGCGCGGCGAGCCGT
>CAZMDO010000473.1:0-2364 GCA_964564445.1 uncultured Ruaniaceae bacterium
GGTGAGGTGCACATCAGCGAGCTCGCCCGGCGGGTGAACATGTCCCGCGCACTGCTCTACATGCACCTGGCCAAGCTGGAGGCGGCCGGTTTCGTGACCACTCGGCTGACCCTCTCCGAGGAGGGCACAGCGCTGAAGCTGGTGTCCCTGCAGCCGTTCTCCTACAACCTGGACGCGGACGCGATCGTGTCCGCGGTGCGTCGCTCCGGCGGGAAATGAGGCAGAGATGGAAGAACCAGGGTTCATCGTGGCCGCTGTGATGGTGGCGGGCGCTGTCGCGATCCTGATCGTGGTGCTGTACTCGCGGATGCGCGTGCGGCTCGCCGAGACCGAGGGGTCCAAGGAGCTGCAGGAGGCCCTGGCCCGGTCGCAGCAGGTGAACGAGCAGCTCCTGGCCGAGCTGCAGGACGTGCGCACCAGGGTGCAGTCGATCGAACGCATCCTCACCGAGGTCGGCTGACCGCATCGCGGCTGCCCGACCGCGGAGGCGAACCCGCGGTCGGCGAGGGATGATGGGCGCATGCGTAGTGCACGTGTCTATGACGAGGTGAGCGACGAGGACGGCACCCGGGTGCTGGTGGACCGGGTCTGGCCCCGCGGGATGCGCAAGGAGGACCCGCGGGTGGGCCACTGGCTCAAGGAGGTGGCACCGAGCACCGAGCTGCGCACGTGGTACGGCCACGAGGAGGCGAAGAAGGCGGAGTTCGCCGAGCGCTACCGGGCCGAGCTGAAGGAGGAGCCGGCCGCCAGCGCCCTGGCCCAGCTGCGGGAGCTGGCCGGCCAGGGTCAGGTCACCCTGGTCACCGCCACGAAGGACCTGAGGCTCAGCCAGGTGCCGGTGCTGCTGCAGATGGTGGGTAGGTGAGCAACGTCGAGACCGAGCCGTCGGAGGTGGTCTGCACCGCTGATGACGGCGCCGCCTCCTCCTCCGGGGAGGTCACCATCCGGGTGCTCACCCCGCGCGAGGTCCCGCTCGGGGGTCCCCGGGCGATGTCCGTGCGGCGCACCCTGCCGCAACGGGCGCTGAGCCTGATCGGTGCCTGGTGCTTCCTGGACCACTACGGCCCGGACCAGGTGGCCAGCACCGGCGGGATGGACGTGCCCCCGCACCCGCACACCGGGCTGGCCACGGTCAGCTGGCTGTTCTCCGGGGAGATCACCCATGCCGACAGCGCCGGGCACCGGGCGGTGGTCCGGCCCGGCCAGCTGTCGCTGATGACCGCCGGGGCGGGCATCTCCCACTCCGAGCGCAGCAGCGGCGACTCGCCCGAGCTGCACGGGGTGCAGATGTGGGTGGCGCTGCCGGAGGAGTCCCGGTTCGGGCCGCGCCGGTTCGACCACTACACCCCGCCGGTGCGCACCGGCCGCGGCTGGTCCGCCCAGGTGTTCCTCGGCAGCGCCTTCGGGGACCGGTCACCGATCCCGACGGCCACCCCGATGCTCGCCGCGGAGGTGTGCCTGGAGCCGGGCCGCACGCTGACCGTGCAGGTGCCGGCCGACTTCGAGCACGGCGTGCTGGTGGACACCGGCGAGATCACCGTGGACGGTCAGCCGGTGCCACCCGACCACCTGGGCTACCGCCCGGCGGGGCAGGACCGGCTGCGGCTGACCGCCGGGGACCAGGCGGCCCGGCTGGTGCTGTTCGGCGGCCCGCCGCTGGGTGAGCAGATCGTCATGTGGTGGAACTTCGTCGGTCGCAGCCACGAGGAGATCGTCGCGTTCCGGGCCGCCTGGCAGGGACAGATCGGCCAGGGTGGGTCGGTGCCGGGGCAGCAGGAGGTCGCCCCCGGGCACCTGCCCGAGCACCCCGACGGCAGGGAACGCGCAGCGCGGACTGTGGCTCCGCCGTCGTTCGGGCTACCGGAGGACGACCCGGGTGAGCCGCTCCCCGCCCCGGTGCTGCCGAACGTACGGATCCGCCCGCGGACGCAGCCCGGCGGGCGCTGACCGCGGGCGGAGGCGAAGGACCTACTGGCCGTAGCCCTGCTGGCCGTACCCGGGGGCCGGCGGCGGGGGCGGCGGCTGCTGGCCGTAGCCCGGCTGCCCCTGCGGCGGCTGGGGCACCTGCGCACCGTAGCCGGCGGCCGGCGGCGGCGTGGTCGGCTGGGAGATCGCCGGGCCCTGCTGGTCGCCACCGGCGAACTGCGCCGACTGCGGGGTGTGCCCCTCCTCGTCCTCACCGAGCGGCACCACGTACACGGCGGTGCCGTAGGCGCACACCTCGGAGAACGCCTGGGCGATGTCGCCGGTGTCGAAGCGCATCCCGACCACGGCGTTCGCACCGCGCCGCTGCGCCTCGGTGGTCATCCGGTTCATGACCTCCTGGCGGGACTCGTAGACGAGCTTGGTGTACTCGGTCACCTC
>CAZMDO010000474.1:0-2361 GCA_964564445.1 uncultured Ruaniaceae bacterium
CCGTCGCCCTCACCCTCGTTCTCGTCCTCCTGCGGCTCGGGGCCGGAGCTGACGGTCAGGGTGATGGTGGTGCCGGGGCGAACCTTGGCGCCGGGCGAGGGGGAGGTGGAGACGACCGCCCCGTCGGGCACGCTGTCGCTGTGCGCGCTGCCGCCCTCGCGCGCGCCGAAACCTCGACTCTCCAGCACGTTCGTGGCGTCGTCGACGGACAGACCCACCACACTCGGCACGGCGACCCGTTCGCCGTAGACCTCCCGGTCGCGCGGGTCGTCGAAGTCGATGACGTCCATACCGTCGGTGGCGTGGCTCATGTAGTCCTGCCAGATCGGCGCCGCGATCTTGCCACCGTAGACCAGACGGTAGAACTGGCCGTTGATCGTGGTGTCCATCATCGACCCGGTGCCCTCGGAGTAGCCCACCCACACGGCAGTGGCCATCTGCGGCACGTAGCCGACGAACCAGGCCGCCGAGTCGTCGTTGGCGGTACCGGTCTTGCCCGCGACCGGCCGGTCGTCCAGCACCGCGTTCTCGCCCGTGGCGCCTGGGGAGGCGACATGGTTGAGCGCGTAGTTCATCGCGTTCGCGATGTCCTCGTCCAGCACCCGCTCACAGTTCGCGTCCGGGACCTCGAGCTCCTCCCCGTCGGTGGTGGTGATGGACTCGATCGCGATCGGCGAGCAGTGGATGCCGCCGGAGGCGTAGGTGGCGAACGCCTCGGCCATGGTCAGCGGGGCGACCTCGTTGGCGCCGAGCACCATCGAGGGGACGATCTGCATCGAGTAGTCACCGTAGGGCTGGTCGCCGTCGGCGGTGGTGTAGGGCTCGCCCGGGTTCACCGTGGCGTGGTGGTAGCCCATCGACTGCACCGTGTCGGCGATGTCGCACAGGTTCATCTGGTTCGCCATGTTCACGAACGCGGTGTTCACCGACTGCTCGGTAGCCCTGAGCACCGACATCCGGCCGCTGATGACGCTCTCCAGGTTGTGCGGCTCGTACGGCGGGCCGCCGATCCGTACACAGCTGTCCCACGAGGAGGCCGGGAAGCTCTGCCCGGTGGAGCCGTTCACCACCTCGTTCAGCGAGTGCCCGTCGAGCAGCCACTGGGTGAGCACGAACGCCTTGAACGTCGAACCGGTCTGGAACCCGCTGGAACCGCCGTGCGCCTGGTCACCGTTGAAGTTGACCATGGTGGCTCGAGGGTCCTCGTCCGTGGGCGAGCCGTAGTGGGTGTTCTGCGCCATCGCCAGGATGTGGCCGGTGCCCGGCTCGATGGTGGACAGTGCGTTGGAGATGCCGGAGGAGTCGTCGACCGGGATCGCCCGGCGGAGCGCGTCCCAGGCGTCGTCCTGCTTCTCCGGGTCGAGCGTGGTGTGGATGCGCAGGCCGCCGGTCTGCAGCAGCTGGGTGCGGTCCGCACGGGTCTCGCCGTAGATCGGGTTGGCGAGGAAGTCGGCCATCACGTAGCGGCAGAAGTAGGCGGCGCTGCCGGCCATCTCACACCCCTCTTCGGCGGGATGGGGGTCCAGCATGTCCTCGATGGAGGTGTTGATCGCCTCCTCGTACTCCTCCTGGGTGATCTTGTCCTGGTTGCGCATCAGCTGCAGCACCGTGTTCCGGCGGCCCTCGGCGGCCTCCGGGTGCCGGACCGGGTCCCACTTGCCCGGGGAGTTCGTGATGCCGGCGAGCATGGCGGCCTGGGCGAGGGTGAGGTCGGCGGCACCGTGACCGTAGTAGTAGCGGGACGCCGCCTCCACCCCGTACTGGGAGGGGCCGAACTGCGCGACGTTCAGGTAGCCGGCGAGGATCTCGTCCTTGGTGCGATGCTGCTCCAGGGCGATCGCCAGCTTGGCCTCCCGGAGCTTGCGACCGAGCGTGTCGGCGGTGGCCGCCCGGATGGCCTCCGGGTCGTCGGCACGCCGGCCGGCCTCGATCAGCACGTTCTTCACGTACTGCTGGGTGAGGGTGGACCCGCCCTGCTGACCGGTCCCGATCAGGTTCTCCACCGCCGCGCGCATGATGCCCTCGGGGTCCACGCCGCCGTGCTCGTAGTAGCGCTTGTCCTCGACCGCGACGACCGCTTCCTGCACGTACGGGGAGATCTCCTCCAGCGGCACCACGATCCGGTTCCACGCGAAGATCCGGGCGAGCACCGAGCCGTCCGCGGCGTACATCACGGTCTGCTCGGACATCTCCTCGCTGCCCAGCTCGGTGGGCAGGTCCTCGAAGAGCTGGTCCCCGGCGTCGGTCGCGGCGCCGATGGTGGCCACCGCCGGCATCAGGAACCCGGCGGAGAGCACGCCGCCGACCCCCGCGACCAGCAGGAACGCGAGGAACATCGACACCAGCTGTGCGGCGTTGACC
>CAZMDO010000475.1:0-2358 GCA_964564445.1 uncultured Ruaniaceae bacterium
ACACCGACCTTGACGATGTCCGCGCCGGCCTCGACCAGGTCGCTGACCCCGTCGGCGGTGACCACGTTGCCGGCGACCACCGGCACCTGCGGGTCCAGGGAACGGACCGCGCGCAGCGCATCGATCATCTTCGACTGGTGCCCGTGCGCGGTGTCTACCACCAGGGTGTCGGCCCCCGCCTCGAGCAGACCGGAGGCCCGGGCCGCCACGTCACCGTTCACCCCGACCGCGGCGGCGAGCCGCAGCCGGCCGGCGCCGTCCAGGGCCGGGGCGTAGATCGAGGAGCGCAGCGCACCGATCTTGGTGAGCACGCCGACCAGCCGGCCCTCGGCGTCCACCACCGGCGCGAACCGGCGGCGGGCGGCGTCCTGCGCCTCGTAAGCCTTCTCCAACGCATCCGGGCCGGTGAGCACGTCCAGGGTGAGCACGGTCGGCTCGGGGGTCATCACCTGCCCGGCCTGGGTGAACTGGTCCACGCCCTGGCAGTCCGAGCGGGTGACCACCCCCACCGGCCGGCCCCCGTCGACGACCACCGCGGCCCCGTGGGATCGCTTCTCGATCAGGGTGAGCACCGTGTGCACCGTGTCCTCCCGGTCCACGGTCACCGGCGTCTCCAGCACCGGGTGGGCGGACTTGACCTCGGTGATCGTGCGCTGCACCTGGTCCAGCGGCACGTCCTGGGGGAGCACCGCCATCGCCCCGCGGCGGGCGACGGTCTCGGCCATCCGGCGGCCGCTGATCGCGGTCATGTTCGCCACCACCACCGGGATGGTGGTGCCGGTCCCGTCGGTGGTGGTCAGGTCGACGTCGAACCGGGAGGAGACCTGGGAGAACGACGGGACGAGGAACACGTCCCCGTAGGTGAGGTCGTGTCCGCTGGTGTGGCCGGGCAGCATGCGCATGATCCCTAGCCTATTCGGTCCCGGCGGCCGCGGGCGGCAGAAGCGGGCGCCCTGCCGGGCAGGTGCGGTCAGGCCGCCTCGCGGCCGCGGTCAGGTGCTCCCGCGGTCAGGCGCGGGCGCAGTAGTACACGTTGAACGGGTCGGACTCCAGGGTGGTCGTCTGCACGTCGGTGAACCCGGCCTCACCGAGCATCCGGGTGGCCAGCTGGGTACCCCATCCGGAGCCCAGGCCCGCGCCACCCTGGCCGAGGGAGATGGTCATGCAGTGCAGCAGGGACACGGTGTACAGGTACGCGCCCCAGGGCAGGGCCACGTTGTCCTCCAGGTTGCTGGAGGCCTGGAAGTCGACCATCAGGAACACGCCCCCGGGGCGCAGGCTGCGTCGGATCTCGGCGAGCACCCGGTCCGGGTGGGCCTGGTCGTGGATCGCGTCGAAGGCGGTGACCAGGTCGAAGCTGCCCTCCTCGTTCAGGTGGGCGGCGTCCCGGCAGACGAACTCGGCGTTGGTCAGCCCCAGGCCGGCTGCCTCGGCCCGCGCGTCCTCCAGCGGTTCGGGCAGGAAGTCGTACCCGGTCACCTGGCTGTTCGGGTAGCGCTGGGCGATGAGGTTGACGGCGTGGCCTCGCCCGCAGCCCACGTCCGCCACCCGGATGCCGGTCTCCAGCCGGGAGCCCAGCCCGGCCAGCGGCAGGATGTGCTCGACCAGCGCGACATCGTGCACCGCGGCGCTCTCCTCGGCCATCGCCTCCTGGAACCGCGGGTAGTCGGCGTAGGAGGTGCCGCCGCCGGTGCGGAAGCACTCGCGGACCCGGGGCAGCACCCGGGTCAGCTCACCGAGCATGGACAGTGAGCGGGCCACGTTGTCCGCCCCGCTGCCGGTGAGCATGGCCGCCGCGGCGGGGGGCAACCGGTAGGTGCCGTCGGTGGGTCGGTAGCAGATCAACCCGCCGCAGGTGGCGCCGGCGAGCCATTCGCGGACGTAGCGTTCCTGCAGTCCGGCGGCGTCAGCGATCTGGGCGGAGGTCGACGGCGGGAGGTCGCCGAGCGTACGCAGCAGTCCGGTGTCGTGGCCGAGCGCCACGAGCAGGGCCAGCGATCCGTCCGCCATCACCTGCAGCAGGCGGGTGGTGGCCTCCTCCGGGGTCGGGTCGGGCGGCGGGAGAGGGGTGTCGGTGTGTTCGCGGAGCATGGGACTCGCCTTCTTCGTCTCGGTCCGGTGCCTGGTGCACCGCCGATGGAGCGAGGCTAGGAGCGCAGCGGGCGGGGCGGCATCGGGCGGATGCCCCATCTGTGCGGTGCGGGCTGGGGCAGATGCTGCACCCGGGCCCGAACCGGCTCAGCCGCCGATGCCGTGCCGGCGGGCCCAGGCCGCGGCGGCGGTCCGGCTGGTCACGTCCAGCTTGCGGTAGATGTTCGCCAGGTGCCGGCCGACGGTCTTCTCGCTGATCACCAGGTC
>CAZMDO010000476.1:0-2357 GCA_964564445.1 uncultured Ruaniaceae bacterium
CGAAGTTCATCGCCACGTCCCAGCCGCCGATACCCATCGTGGTGATGAACAGCCCCCCGGTGAGCAGCAGCGGCTGGCCAGCGGCGATCCCGGTCATCGCCACACCCAGCCCGAGCGCGGCCAGACCGGCGGCGGTGAGCACGGTGCTGCGGGCCCCGATCCGGCCGAGCACCCGCCCGGCCAGCGGCAGGGAGAGCACCGAACCGAGGGAGCCGACCAGGATGATCAGGCCCAGGTCCCGCTCCCGCAGGGACAGCTCGTCGCGGATCGTGGGGATGCGGGAGAGCCAGTTGGCGAAGGTGAACCCGTTCAGCACGAAGGTGGCGAACACCGTGACGGCAGCGCGACGCGCGATCGGGGACGAGGTGGGCATCGCGGCGCTTTCGTGGTCAGGGGCTCGCCGTCGCCGGGAGGCGGTGGGAGGGAGGCGCGGTCGGCGGGGCAGGGGCGCGCCGGGCCGCGCGCGGCGACCTGCGGCACCGTCCTGGCCGCGGGACCGGAAGGCCCCTGCACTATGGTGCGGCTCAGCCGTAGCGTGGTCAAACCATCGGCCCGACGACGACAAGGAGCCTGCAGGTGAGCGGACGCGTCACCCTGACCCATGTGGCCCGGGAGGCCGGGGTGTCGCTGTCCACCGCGTCGCTGGCGTTCTCCGGTGCCGGGCCGATCGCCGAGCCCACCCGGCGCCGGGTGCTGGATGCTGCCGCAGCGCTCGGCTACACCGGCCCGAACCCGGTGGCCCGGTCGCTGCGGCGCGGGCGCAGCGGGATCATCGGGGTGGTGGTCGGGGAGGACCTGCGCGCCCGGTTCCGCGACCCGGTGGCGCTGCAGACCCTCGACGGGCTGGCCACCACGCTGGCCGCCGAGGGGCTGGGGGTGCTGCTGCTGCCGTCCGGCCCGGCCGCCGGTGGCCTGCTCGCGCACTCGGCGATGGATGCTGCGGTGCTGCTGGTGCACAGCGCAGCGGAGGCGGCGCGCACGCTGCGGCGGCGGGGCATCCCGATCGTGCGGGTGGACTCCACCGGGCGCGGGGCCAGCTCGGTGCTGGTGGACGACGAGACCGGGATGGCCGGGCTGGCGGCGCACCTGCGCGAGCTGGGGCACGAGCGGGTGGCGGTGCTCACCCTCGGCTGGGGCACCACCCGGCGGCAGGGGCCGATCGACCTGGCCAGCGTGCCGCCGGCGAAGGTGCCCTACACCGCGGCGCGGATGGCCGGCATCCTCGCCGCCGGGATCGACCCGGTGGCGGTGGAGGAGACGGCCGGCTCGCTGGTCGAGGAGGGCATCCGGGCCGGGCACGCGGTGCTGGCCGCCTCACCCCGGCCGACGGCGGTGGTGGCGATGAGCGACCTGCTCGCCGCCGGGGTGGTGCTCGCCGCCCGGGAACGGGGGCTGCGGGTGCCGGCCGATGTGTCCGTGGCCGGGTTCGACGGTGCGAACCTGCCCTGGTTGGCCGAGCACGAGCTCACCTCGGTGTGCCAGCCGATCGAGGAGAAGGGCCGGCGGGCCGCGCAGGCCGCGATCCGGCTGGCCGCCGGGGAGAAGGTGGCCTCGGTGACGCTCGGCTGCACGCTCCGGGTGGGCACGACCACCGGCCCGGCGCCGGCGGCGGACTCGACCGGCGGGAGCTAGCGACACCGTCTCGGCTCGGCACCACCGCATCGAGGTCCCCATCTGGGCTGGGTCGAGCGGGAGGGCCCGGGAGTGGGGAGTGCCACCCGGCCGGTCAGTGCAGGCGGACCTGCGCCTGGGACTTGCCGAGCACCGTGGTGCCGTTCACGCTCACCTTCAGGTCCACCCGGGCGGTGGCTGCCTCGACGTCCACGGCGCCGACCACCGCGACGATGTCCACCGGCACCTCACCGGGGTCGGGTACGGCCACCGGGCGGGTGAACCGCACCCCGTAGGAGAGCAGGTCGGCCGGGTCGTCCAGCCAGTCGGTGAGCGCAGCGGCCGCCAGGCCCATGGTGAGCATGCCGTGCGCGATCACCCCGGGCAGGCCGACCTCGAGGGCGAACCGCTCATTCCAGTGGATCGGGTTGAAGTCACCGGAGGCGCCGGCGTAGCGCACCAGCCGGGCACGGTCCACGGTGCGGGTGAGGCTGAGCAGCTCGGTGCCCACGGCCACGGAGGACGGCAGGGCACCCATCAGTCCTCCCCACGCACAGCGAGACTGGACGTGACCGTGCACACCCGGGCTCCGCCGTCATCGGTGATCTCGGTACGCGTGGTGACCATCGAGATGCCACCCCGGGCGGTGATCGAGTCCACGTGCACGACCGTGTGCAGCAGGTCCCCAGCCACGATCGGGCGGTGGTAGGTGAAGCGCTCCTCGGCGTGCACCACGCGGGAGAAGT
>CAZMDO010000477.1:0-2345 GCA_964564445.1 uncultured Ruaniaceae bacterium
GCGCCGAGCGCGGCGAACAGCGGCGAGGACTGGGCGCGGTGCAGCTCGATCTCCAGGGCTGCTCTCCGGTCCGGGGGAGGAGCGGACTCGAGCAGCTCGGCGGCGGTGCTGCCCAGCGTGCTGGCGATCGCCTGCAGCAGCGACAGGCGGGGCTCCCGGCGGCCGTTCTCGATGTGGGAGAGCTGGCTGGCGGTGGTGCCGGTCGACTCGGCGAGCTGGGCGAGGGTGAGACCGGCGCGGCTGCGGAAGTGCCGGATGCGCTTGCCGAGGGTGACGGGGTCGGTGTGCTCGTCGGCCATGACCTGACGATACGGCAACTTCGATCAAAGTTGCATCGGTTTGGGCCTTCAAGAGCGGGTTGAGGTGCAGAAGAGTCTAGGTGTCGCCTTGACGATCCAGGGCGGCCACTGCGACGAAAGGCACCCGATGAGCACCGCGTTCGATCTGCAGGACCGCACCACGACCGGTACCGACCCCCGTGAATCGCCAGCCGCCCGCTGGCTGCCGTCCCCGCGCCGGGAGCCCGGGCACACGCTGCCCCGGGGGATCCCGGCGGCGCGCGACTTCGTGGCCCAGGTGGCTGACCTGACCGAGCCGGATACCGTCGTCTGGTGCGACGGCAGCGAGGCCGAGCGGGACCGGCTGAACAAGGAGCTGTGCGAGGCGGGCACGTTCGTCCGGCTGGACCCGCAGCGGCGCCCGAACTCCTTCCTCGCTCGGTCCGACCCGAAGGACGTCGCCCGCGTGGAGGCGGCCACGTTCATCTGCACCACCGAGGAGGCGGACGCGGGGCCGACGAACAACTGGCGGGACCCCGCGCAGATGCGCACCGAGCTGGCGGAGGTGTTCGCCGGGAGCATGCGGGGGCGCACGATGTATGTGGTGCCGTTCTCGATGGGGCCGGTCGGGGGGCCGGCGTCCAAGGTGGGCATCGAGATCACCGACTCGCCGTACGTGGTGGTCAGCATGCGGATCATGACCCGGATGGGTCAGGCAGCGCTGGCGCAGATCGACGCCGGCGCGGAGTGGGTGCCCGCCGTGCACTCGGTGGGGATGCCGCTGGTGGCCGAGGATGGCACGGTCCGCGCCGACGTGCCGTGGCCGTGCAACGAGACCAAGTACATCAGCCACTTCCCGCAGGACCGGGAGATCTGGTCCTTCGGCTCCGGGTACGGCGGCAACGCGCTGCTGGGGAAGAAGTGCTACGCGTTGCGGATCGCCTCGGCCCTGGCCCGCGACGAGGGCTGGCTGGCCGAGCACATGCTGCTGATCCGGCTCACCCACGCCGACGGCCGGCGCTTCCACGTGGCGGCAGCCTTCCCGTCCGCCTGCGGGAAGACGAACCTGGCGATGCTGCGCTCGGCGCTGCCGGAGTGGACGGTGACCACGCTCGGGGACGACATCGTCTGGCTCCGGCCGGGTGAGGACGGGCGGTTGTGGGCGATCAACCCGGAGGCGGGGTTCTTCGGGGTGGCTCCGGGCACGGGGGTGAGGACCAACCCGACGGCCATCGAGACGCTCACCCACGACGTGATCTTCACGAACGTGGCGCTCACCGACGACGGTGACGTGTGGTGGGAGGGGCTCACCCCGGAGGCGCCGGAGCACCTGACCGACTGGCTGGGTCAGGACTGGACGCCGGAGGTCGCTGCCGGGACCGGCCGAACCGCTGCTCACCCGAACTCCCGGTTCACCGTGTCGGCCGCGCAGTGCCCGATCATCGACCCGGACTGGGACGACGGTCAGGGCGTACCCCTCGACCTGATCCTGTTCGGCGGTCGGCGCGCGACGAACGTGCCGCTGGTGACTGCCGCCCGGGACTGGGAGCACGGCGTGTTCTTCGGGGCGTCCATCTCCTCGGAGCGCACAGCCGCAGCGGAGGGGACGGTGGGCGACCTGCGCCGGGACCCGTTCGCGATGCTGCCGTTCTGCGGGTACAACATGGGCGACTACTTCGGTCACTGGCTCGAGGTCGGCGAGCGCCTCGGCGCGGGGGCTCCGCTGATCGCTGCGGTGAACTGGTTCCGCAAGGGAGCCGACGGGTCGTTCCTGTGGCCCGGGTTCGCCGAGAACGCCCGGGTGCTGGACTGGCTGCTGCGGCTGGTCGAGGGTGAGGTGACCGGCCGGGAGACGCCGCTGGGGCTCGCTCCGGCGGACGGCGAGCTACGGCTGGACGGGCTCGAGCTCTCGGCCGAGGAGCTGGCCGAGCTGCAGTCTGTGGATCCGGCCGCCTGGCACGCGGAGGCGGACAGCACCGAGGAGTACTTCTCCCAGTTCGGGGACCGGCTGCCGCAGGCGATGCGGGATCAGCTGACGGCGCTGCGCGAGCGCCTCGGCTAGGCGGC
>CAZMDO010000478.1:0-2343 GCA_964564445.1 uncultured Ruaniaceae bacterium
CGAATTGGGCTTCGTGAGGTTCTTCTGAGTCGGCATTTTCGTTGATCTCCTGCGGATTCGGTGGCTTTCGTTTGGGTTGAGCGGTTCCCTGGACACAGAGGCACCTCTCCGGCGGTCAGGCAGAGGGTGGGCTCGGACCATGCCCCTATACCCCTGTTGAACGCTCGGGCGGCGGGGTGTCCGCTCTGGCGCATGGGTTGGGTTGCAAGGCTTGTCCGGGTCTAGTTGGTGTTCGGGCGCGGGCCGCGCTGTTGAGAGATTGCACGGCCCGCGCGTATGTGGGGGCTAGGCCCGGGCGGCAGCGATCTCGGCCGGCGTGGTGTCCCGTAGGGAAGTTGTGCGGTGTGCCGCGTCGATGGCTTCGAGGCGCTGGCGCAGTGTGGCCGAATCAGGGGCCAGGTTGAGACTGAGCGGCTGGTGCTGCCCGCGCGCCAGGTCCACCAGGGCGAGCTCTGGGTTGGTGGCGTATGCCTCTACTGCGTCCCGGATGGCCCGGTTCGTGGCGGCTTGTGCGGGATCGGCTGGCGCGTGCCGCATCGGGTCTATCAGGGTGGGGCCGACGCTATCGGGTAGGGCGGCCAGGGGGGCGAGGGCTGCCCCGCCTCGGTGTGCGGCTGGGGTGCGATGGACCTTCCCGATTAGCCCGATCGCGTGGAGGGCTTCCCGTGCGCTCTGGTGGGCACCACCTGCGCCGGCGTCGAGGATGGCCCGGGGCTCGACAGCCGCGGGCCCGGCTGGCAGGTCGCGGGCCGCCGTCCGCAGCTGGGTAACCATCTTGGTGAACACGGGGGCGAGACGGCGCAGTACCTCGGGGACCAGCTCGCGGATTTGCTCGCTGTGGCGGGCCTGTAGTGACTTGATGACTCCGGCCTTGATTGCGGCCTCTGCGACGTGCTGGCGGTTCACGGCGGCGGCGTACTCGTTGAGGGTCTCGTCAAGGTTGGCCGGGTCGGTGTCGATGATCTGATCGACGCTCGGCGGCGTGTATGCCAGGGCTCGGAGTCGGGCGGCGATCTCGTCTGCCCAGTCCAGTTCGGCGGGAAGTGTGCGGTCGCTGGCCTTGGGGCACAGCTCCAGCGCGGACTGGATCGCTGCGAGGTGCTGGGCTGGTGTGGTGATCGTGGTCATGTTCAGGCTTCCTTCTGGTTGGTGGTGAGCGCGTCCGCGAATGCTTGCGCGATTGCCGATTGCCGGTTCCGTTCGGTCTCGGCCGGGTTTTCCGTGGGCTTGGTTTCTTCGGCCCGCCGGGCTAGGTAGTCGTGCCAGTCGTTCTGAATGTTGGTCATGGTCGTTTTCCTTTCTCGGTTGTGAATGTGGAGCCGGTTATTTGTTTCGCTGCTGCCTGTACTCGACTAGAGCAGCTCTCTCGTGGGGGCATGTGGCGAACATGTGCTTTCCGCACGCGTCACAGCTCCACTGCCAGTCTCGTTTTGCGGTGTGTTCCTTGCGCTTGAACCTCACCCGGGCTTTGTCGAGGCCGGCGAGCGTGACGAGAGCGGCGAATTGTCCTTCCTGGCGGCTGGTCTTGAGTTCGACTATCGGTGCGGTGGTGATCATGTTGTTTCCTTTCTCGGCCGACCGCGCCGTGGTGCACGGTCAGCAGTGGTCAGGCCGGCCCACACAGCCGGGCCAGGTTCGGGGAATCGGTCGATGTAGTCCCGACACCGAGACAGACCAGCGCAGCCGGAACACAGCCGGGCCACGTGCTGCTGGTCCTCGGGGTCGTCGCTGGTCCACTCGGCCGCCGGGTGATCCATACATGGGACGCGACAGCCGATCTCGCGCAGCCGTTCCAGGTGCTCCATCAGGTTGACGTGAGCCCGTTGCCGATCCGGATCGCGCGCGGGAACCCGGCTCACCGCTCGGACCCCATCAGCTCGTCCAGCAGCCGCCGGGCCTCGTCCAGCCTGAAGGACGCCACGGCCCGGCGGAGCTGTTTGTATGCCCGTTCCCGACGCTCGCCGGCGGACCGTGCGGCCTCGGTGGCGTCGGCCGCGCAGACGTCATCCTCGGCCGGGGTGAAGTCCGCGCAGCCGGCGAGCCCGGTTCCGTGCATCCGCCGGACCCGGCCGCAGCGTGAGCAGATATCGAGGTCGTGGTGACTACCCACGGGGTGCCTCCTCGGCGAGCTTCGTGCTGTTCGGGATCATGATGTTTCTTCCTTCTGGTGGTCGTTTGAGAGCGGAAGGGGTGGAATTTCCTCCACCCCTCTCCACCCCTGTGGAATCGTTGATATTCCGCGGTTCTGGCAGGGGTGGAGTTTTCTCCACCCCTTCCACCCCTCAGCGGTCGAGCGGGTCTCCGCACTCGGTGCAGTTGGCTGTTCCGCCATCAGTTCCGCCA
>CAZMDO010000479.1:0-2339 GCA_964564445.1 uncultured Ruaniaceae bacterium
CTCAGCACCAGTCCGGCAGGTACTCCCGGGTGGCCTGGTCCACGGCCATCGTGTAGGTCCAGTCGGTCCGCCCGCGCGCACCCCAGGCCCGCCACCCCTGCCGGTCGCTGTGCGCCAGCAGCTGCACCCCCTCGGGCACCCAGGCCATCGCCATCGGCGCGAACAGCGGCAGGTGCGCCACCGCCTGGCAGAACTGCCGCCACCGGCCCGCCAGCTGCGCCTTCGACCACGGACCGAGCACCACCATCACCCGGCGGTGACCGAGCCGGTGCGCCACCAGGTCGATCTCCCACCCGAACCCGGCCCGCACCTCCCGCGGGGTGGCCGAGAGCACCACGGCCCGGGCGGTGCGGGCGTAGTGCTCCACGTGCTGCTGCCACTCCTCGTTGCCGAAGCTCGCCCGGGCCGCACCGATCGGCGGCAGCTTCGCGCCGGGCGGGGCGATCGCGATCACCGGGCCGGTCATGGACAGCTGGCGCACCAGCACCTCCTCGAACCGCACCCGCCGGAGCACGGTGAGCGCGCCGATCAGCCCGCGGCGGCGGAGCAGACCCGGCATCCGCAGGGCGTCCTCGTCGAAGCTGCGCAGGTACAGGTAGTGCGGCCGCTGGTCCTGGGCCAGCACCTGCGCCACCCCCGCGGCCCGCAGCCGGCGCCCGAGCAGGTCGAGGGCGAACAGCACCAGCAGACCGGGCAGGAGCAGCACCAGCATGAACGTGAGCGGGTTGCGACCCCACCCCACCGCCGGGCCGTAGAACAGGGTGACCAGCGGCTCCGGCCGCCCGGCCAGCTCCGTCGCCGACGTCACCGGCCAGGCCGGCACGATCGAGCCGTAGGCGGTCAACAGCAGGTAGACCAGCAGCAGCACCGGCAGCAGCGCGTAGGCGATGGTGGTCAACGCCACGCCGAGCACGCCTCGGGCGCCGGCGTCCGCCAGGGGCAGCTGCCGTCCCCGTTCCACCGGGTGCGGGGGCGCCCACCGGTAGGTCAGCGCCAGCAGGCCGAGGGTGGGCAGGATGAGGACCGCCGCACCCAGGCCGGCGCCGTCGCCCCGCTCGGCGACGACCGTCAGCCCCAGCCCCAGGGCGAGCACCATCAGCACCCAGGCCACCTTGCGGACCGCGCGCCGCAGCCGGGCCCGACGGACCGGCCGGGTGAGGTCCTGCACCCGAGGAGGCTGCGCCGTCATCGCGTACCGGGACCGCAGCAGCGCGGTGAGGATCCGCCAGGGCAGCACCAGCACGGCCCACAGCAGCAGCGGTCCGACCACGGCGATGATGATCGCGTCGTCCAGTCCGTACTCGGTGCGCTGCACCTCACCGGCCATCGCGGCGGCGATCCCGCGGGCGGCCCAGCCGGTCTGCTCCGCGCACTGCTGCGCCTCCCCGGCGGTGCAGGTGAGAGCCACCTGCACGAAGTCGGCACCGGACTCCCCCGGCCGGTCCATCACCCAGCGGCGCACCAGCTGCTCCTCGGCGGGCAGCCACCACACCTGCTCGGTCCCACCGGAGAGCACCCCGGCATCGGGGAGGGTGTGACCGGCTGGCTGCTGCCACAGCGCCGCGCCGCGGGCCGTGCTCGCCCGGTCGCAGTGCACCGTGCTCCAGACGATCTGCTCACCCGCCGCCGACCAGGCCCACTGCTCACCCACGTCGCACGCGACCGACCGGCCCCAGCGGGTCAGCTCGGTGTGCTCGGGCGTGCCCCACTCCGGTCCGGGCTGCCAGGCCGGGGTCGGGTCCGCTGCCGCCGGCAGCGTGGTACCCAGCACGACGGCGCAGCTCACCAGCAGCAGCACGCCCACCCGGGCCAGTACTCGCCTCATCGTGCCCCCGTGCTCAGACCGGCCGTTCGTAGCCGGCGGGCCAGACCACCTCGACCGGTAGGCCCAGCTCGCGGGCCCGGGCGACGATCTCCGCGGAGCCGCCGGTCCCCCGCGCCGGGCCGCCGTCCCAGACGGCGAGGAGCAGGTCGGCACCGGCGAGCGTCGCCAGCCCCGCGTCACGGTAGGCCGCCGGTGACGGCTCCGGGTGGTCCAGGGTGCGCACCGCCTCGGCCGCCGCGAGCAGCTCGGCGAACGCGGGCCGGTCCGCCGCGGGCAGGCTGTCGGCGTAGCCGGCGGCGGGCACGACCACCTCCAGCGGGAGGCCGCGGCGCACGGCCGCGCGGGCGACGAGCTGGTCGGCGCCCTCGGCCAGGCTGGTCACCACCCGGACCGGGCCGGCGGCGGCGAGCGTGTCCAGCAGCCGTTCCACCCGGGTGCGGATGTGCGCGGCGGCGGCATCGTCGAACGCCCGGTGCCCGGTGACGGCGACCCGCAGCTCCTCGCTCATGCAGCG
>CAZMDO010000480.1:0-2338 GCA_964564445.1 uncultured Ruaniaceae bacterium
TCTTGCCGCGGTCGGAGATGAACTTGCGCAGCAGCGCGGTGTCCTTGTAGTCGATGGGGCCCTCGAGCTTGGTGGTCTTGAGGGGGTTGGCCTTCTTCTTGATGACCGGCTTGCGAGTGTCTCGCTTCGCCATAGTGGTACTCCTTCGATGCACGCACGCCCTCGCCGGGGTGCGATCAGGTGATGGTCTAGAAGGGCGGCTCGTCGCCGAAGCTGGAACCACCCGTTGCCCACGGGTCGTCGGCCGGGCCGGCGTTGCTGCCGCCGCCCGAGTATCCGCCGCCGCCCTGGTTGCCGCCGCCGTAGCCGCCGCCACCGCCGCCGCCGGAGAAGCCACCGCCGCCCCCACGCTGGGAGCGGGTGACCTTCGCCGTGGCGTAACGCATGGACGGGCCGACCTCGTCGACCTGCAGCTCGACGACGTTGCGCTTCTCGCCCTCGCGGGTCTCGAAGGAACGCTGCACCAGACGACCCTGCGCGATCACCCGCATGCCCTTGGTGAGGGACTCGGCGACGTTCTCCGCAGCCTCGCGCCAGATGGAGCAACGCATGAAGAGGGTCTCGCCGTCCTTCCATTCCCCCGACTGGCGGTCGAACTGCCGCGGGGTGGACGCGATGGTGAAGTTGGCCACGGCTGCACCCGAGGGGGTGAACCGCAGCTCCGGGTCAGCCGTGAGGTTTCCGATCACGGTGATGACGGTGTCGCCTGCCATGACGCTCCTAACGAAGTCGCGCTCAGTGCGCGTCGGGTCGGATCAGCTTGGTGCGCAGGACGGACTCGTTGAGGCCGAGCTGGCGGTCGAGCTCGCTGGCGAGCTCGGGCGTGGCGTGCATGTCCACGACGGCGTAGATACCTTCCGACTTCTTCGCGATGTCGAAGGCCAGCCGGCGCTTGCCCCACACGTCCGTGGAGTCCACGGTCCCACCACCTGAGGTGATGACGTTCAGGAACTTCTCGAGCGCGGCCGGGACGGTCCGCTCGTCGAGCTCCGGGTCAAGGATGACCATCAGTTCGTAATGACGCATACGGGAACCCACCTCCTCTGGTCTCAGCGGTCACGGTCCTTCCGTGACAGGAGGGTGATGCGTGCTCTCGCAGCTGCGCCGGCCACGGCACTCACCGGGGTCGGCGCAGACGAGATACCGGGTCAGTCTACCGGACCGGCAGGTCCGCCCGGACGTGATGTGGACGACGGTGGGGAGTCGAGCACTCAGCCGTCGCCACCGACCAGACCCCCGACGAGGTCGTCCGACCCTCCGCCTGCGCCGGGTCCGCCACCACCGCCGGTACCGGGGCGGCCGCCGGCCCCTTCACCCGCTGTGTCCGTCGGTTCTTCGGTCGGTGACGGTGGGGACGGTTCGGTGGTCTCCGTGGGTTCCGGGGTGGTCGGCTGCTCGGTCGGCTCGGGCGTGGTCGGGGTGGGCGACGGGGTCTGGCTCGGTGTGGGGCTCGGCGACTCGCTCGGCTCCTCCGAGGGCTCCTCGGACTCCTCCTCGGTGGGCTCCTCGGTGGGCTCGGGGTCGGCCGGCGGCACGTACACCTGCTCCGGCTCGGTCCGGTCCGGGAACTCCTCCACCGGCAGGTCGGCCACCGCCGCGGTCATGTACTCGGTCCAGATGTCGGTGGGATAGCTGCCGCCGGAGATCGGGGAGACCCCGCCCCAGCCCTCGGTCATGGACAGCTCCTGACCGTCCTCACCCACCTGGTACATCGCCACCGAGGTGGTGATCTGCGGCACGAAGCCCACGAACCAGGCCGACTTGTAGTCGTTGGAGCTGCCCGTCTTGCCCGCGGCCGGGCGGCCGATCTCGGCGGCGGTGTGCCCGGTGCCGCCCTGCACCACCTGCTGCATGGCGTAGGTGGCGTCGGCGATCACGTCCGCCTGCACCACCCGCTCACCGTCGTCACCGCCGGTGTAGAGGGTCTCGCCGTCAGTGTTGGTCACGCTGCTGACGATGAACCGGTCATGGTGCACCCCACCGGAGGCGATCGTCGAGTACGCCTCCGCCATGTCCGCCGGGTGGGGCGAGGCGGTGCCGAGCACGTTGGACAGGTACGGGTCCAGTCCGTTCGTGTCCTCCGGCAGCCCCAGCCGGTGCGCGACGTCGACCAGCTTCTCCGGCCCGGTCTGGTGGTTGAGCTGTACGTACACGGTGTTCACCGAGTACTTGGTCGCGGTGATCAGGTCGATGTAGCCGCGGTTGATGGTGTCGAAGTTCGGCACCGTGTAGCCGTCGATCGTCATCGGCGAATAGCTGGCGAAGCGGTCGTCCAGGGTGGCACCGTTCTCCAGCGCGGCGATCAGACCGAACACCTTGAACGTGGACCCGCCCTGGG
>CAZMDO010000481.1:0-2330 GCA_964564445.1 uncultured Ruaniaceae bacterium
CGAACCCGATGCCCGGCTGTCTGGGTGTGGGCCGCGGCTCGACCCGGCCGTGCGGGCTGTGGGCGCGCCGGCCGCGCGGCCGCTACGGCGGCTGAGCGCCCGCGTGCCGGGGGTGTCTAGACTTCACCCACCGAACCGCTCGTGAGACCGGGTGGTCGCGACCCGACCAGCTGTCGAAGGGACTCCGGAGATGACCAAGGAGGGGCCGGTCGACCTCGTGCACCAGGGGGAGCGGCAGACCGAGGTAGCCACACTGGTCTACCGGTCGCTCGCCGACCTGGACTGGCGCACGTGCGAGGCCTACTTCGTCCAGGCCGGCGACCTCACCGCCGGGCTGCTGAGCGTCTGGGACGAGCGTGCCGAGGTGCTCTCGCGACCGCTCCCTGAGGCTGCGCTCACCTCGTTCACGGCACTGCGGTACGAGATGTGGAACCCGGCGACGGCACCATGGCTGCACGCCCAGCTGACGGTGCACGCGGACGGTGCCTGCCAGTTCTTCTTCAACTACGAGCGTCGCTTCGATCTCAACCGGCGCCCGCTCGACCGCGTCTCGCTGACCGCCGACCCGCGACCCGCGGATGCGGAGCTGGTCGCCGACCTGGGCAGGTTCCCGCGCACGCCGGAGAACATCCCGGCGTGGTACCCGTCGGCGGAGTAGACCGCCACCGCGACGGCACGGACTCGCGGCTGCCTCCCAGCGTCGAGACAGGGCCCTCCCAGGTGGCCGGCTGAGGATCAGGGCAGCGACCGCACGGGACCAGCCCGCGCGGGCCACGGCTCGAAGTGGAAGGCAGTCCTGCATGTGCACACCCCGTACCTCTCGACCGGTCTGGCGCCGTCTCGGCGGTCTCACCACAGCCGCCGGACTGTTCGTCGCGCTCGCGGCCTGCCAGGCCGCCGATGCCAGTGACGACTCCGGTGCCGGCTCCGCGACCAGCGCCGATGCCAGCTCGGACGCACCGGCCACCACCGGCTCGGCCGGCACCAGCACTGCCGCCGCGAGCAGCGCAGACGCGCGCAGCAACGAGATGCTCGCCAGCCTGGACCTGACCACGCTGGACACCCACCACGACGATGACGACCTGACCTGGGCGGAGGGCGAGGTCCAGACGGTCGATCTCGCCGACGACGGCTCGACCAGCGACAGCGAGGCCGTGGAGGTGGACGGCTCGACGGTGACCATCACTGCCGGCGGCGTCTATCGCGTCTCCGGGACGCTCTCCGACGGTCAGCTGGTGGTCGCCGCCCCGGACGACGCCACGGTGACCGTGATCCTGGACGGAGCCCAGATCACCCACAGCACGGGAACGGCGATCGCCATCACCGGCGGCGACGAGGTGCGGGTGTACACCGAGGCGGGCACCACCAGCTCGGTGGCCGACGGCACCGACTACACCGTGGCCGATGGCGCGACGCCGGTCGCGGCGATCGCCTCGACGGCGGACCTGACGCTCGCCGGGGAGGGCACCCTGATCGTCACCGGGAACACCAACGACGCCATCTCCAGCTCCGATGGCCTGGTCATCGCCTCCGGCGCCCTGGAGGCGACCGCCGTCGACGACGCGGTACGCGGCAAGGACTACGTGGCCATCCTCGACGGCCAGCTCACCCTGACCAGCAGCGGGGACGCGATCACGTCGGACAACTACGAGGACGCCGACCGTGGGTGGGTGCTCCTTGCCGGCGGCGAGACCACCGCCACCGCCGGCGATGAGGGTATCGACGCCGAGCAGGCCGTGCAGGTGACCGCAGGCACGCTCACCGTGACCGAGTCGGATGAGGGGATCGAGGCGCAGGACGTCATGATCGAGGGCGGCGAGGTCGACATCACCGCCAGCGACGACGGCATCAATGCGACCGCCGCGCTGATGCCCGACGGAAGCGAGACCCAGTACGGCCGGGAGGAGGACGACGGGTCCTGGCTGGCGGTCTCCGGGGGCACTCTCACCGTGACCGCCGGCTTCGACGGCCTGGACTCCAACGGCGCCGTCTCCCTCATTGGCGGAGAGATCACCATCACCAGCGCGGCCAACGGTGGTGACACTGCGGTGGACGCCAACGGTCCGATCACCCTCGAGGGGGCCACCGTGGTCGCCAACGGTGCCGCCATCAGCTCAGCGGACGACCTGGGTGCCATGGGTGGCGGTATGGGCGGTGGCATGGGTGGCGGTATGGGCGGTCGCGGGCCTGGTGGTGGCGAGGCCGGCGCCGGCGCGCCCTGACCTCCGGTCGCCAGTCGTCGGGATCGTCCTGGGTGCGCGGGACGGTCGTGCCGCGAAGGCCACGGTCGACACGGGCCGTTCCCGCCGGGGTGAGGAGGTCGTCGAAGG
>CAZMDO010000482.1:0-2329 GCA_964564445.1 uncultured Ruaniaceae bacterium
CCACGTCCGCCCCGCGGGAGGCCGCCACCCGCAGCGCCTCCAACGTGTCCGCCGGCGCCCCCGGCTCGGCCGCCCGCGCCCGGAGCAGCTCGTGCGCGCGCGCCTCCCCGGCCCGCATCGCCTTGATCACCGCCGGCACCGGCTCACCCGGCTCGGCCCGCACCCCACCCGGGCGCACCGCCCGCACCGGCGGCGCCATCGCCGAGGGCACACTCAGCACCGCCCCGTCCGGACCCTCCAGCACCCCGGCCAGGCCCGCGCCGGCCAGCGCCGCCGCCACGTCCCGCGCATCCGCCCGGGCCACCAGCACCGTGGGCGCGATCGCGTGCAGCCCCAGGTGGTCCAGCTCCGGGTGGGCCAGCAGCCGGGCCAGCACCGCCGGGTCCTCGGCGCGCAGGTACGCCCCGGCCGCCCCCACCCGCACGGCACCGTGGGAGCGGGCCACATCCCGCACCAGGTACTCCAGCGGCTGCGGCAACGGGGTGAGCGAGGCCGCCCGCAACCGCTCCAGCAGCTCCTCGGCCGCGACGCCGGAGTCCAGCGCCCGGCGCACCGAGTCGGCCGAGAACCGCACGGTCATCCCCGGCCCGCGGCTCTCCACCTGCGCCACCAGCTCCACCAGCGCCCGCAGCCCCGGCTCCGGGCGGCCGGGCACCACCGCGGTCAGGTCGCCCTGCACGATCATCTCGCCCACCGCCGGCGGGATCGTCTCCGCCAGCGCCGCCACCAGCTCCGCCGCGTCCCCGCCACTGGCCCCGTCCGGCCCGGGCTCCGCGACCAGGTCCAGCAGCAGGTGCCCGGCCGGGGTGAGCGCCCCCGCCCCGGTCAGCCCGAGCGCGGCGGCCTCCGCCAGCAGCGCCTGCACCGCCGGCAGCGGCGGCACCGACTTGGCCGTGTGCCAGCCCAGGTAGGCGCGCACCTGCTCCGCGCTCGGTGCCGCATCCGGTGGCCACGCCGCCAGCGCCTGCAGCACCCGGCGGCGCAGCACCGGCGCCCAGTGCCGCTGCAGCTCCGGCTCCAGCACCGCCCGCAGCACCCCCCGTTCGGTGCGGGTGCCGGCCAGCCACGGGGTGCGCGCCCAGCCGGTCCAGACCAGCAGCAGGTCCGCCCACCGGCTCGCCAGGTCCGCACCCGCCCAGTCGGTCGCGTCCTCGGCGGCGGTCCACCACGAGCCGTCCGGATCCGTGCGCTGCCCGAGCAGCCCGCTCGCCCCGGCGAGCTCGACGACCAGGGCGAGCTCCGCCGTCGTGAGCTGGAAAGAGCTGGCGAGCTGGCGCAGCTCGCGCACCCCGACCCCACCGGAGCGCAGCACCGGCACCGGGCGGGACCGCCAGGCGGCCAGCAGCGCCTCGATCTGCTCCAGCAGCGCCTCCCCGGCCCGCGCCGACTCCGCCAGCACCATCGCGTGGTCGCGCACCGGCACCTGAGGCACCGGAGGGGTCAGCGGCACGCTCGGCGCCAGCCGGGCCCCGCGGGCAGCCAGCGCCACCTCCCGCGGCAGCACCAGCTCGGTGGCCGACATCCGCACCAGCAGGTGGTTGTCCAGCAGCCACCGCGCCCCGGGCGGCACGTCGTGGGAGATCGTGCCCACCGGCGGACCCCAGGTGAGCGCGTCCAGCATCCGCCGGGCCGGCTCCGGGGCCTTCGCCAGCGCCGAGCGCACCGCCCGCGGCGTGGTCGGCCAACCCTCCGCCGGCGGCACCCCCAGCTCGGCCAGCCGCGGCCCCAGCCCGAGCGGGTGCGGACCCAGGCACTCCCGCAGCGCCGGCACCGGCACCAGCCGCCCAGCCAGCGGCAGCACCAGCGCCAGGGCCACCAGCTCGTCGGTCTGCGCGTCGGTCTCCCGCCCGACGGCGGAGCTCACCTGGGTCGGTGTGGGCGCCCTGGTCTCGGCGAGCACCACGATGGCTTCCAGCACGGTCAGGGTGGGGGCGTCCAGGCTCGCCAGGGCACGGGAGACCGAGGCCCGCGCCCCGGCGCGGGAGGCCAGCGCGGTCAGCGACGACGGCGGCGGGCTGGCCAGGTCCGGGCGGCGGCGCAGCAGGTGCTCCAGGTGCGCATCGTCCCAGGTCCGCACCGCGTCAGCGAGATCGGGTGAGGACCCTGCGGTGGGAGAATGGCCGGGCATCCGCACCAGTCTACGGCGGCGTTCTCTGCAGTAAACTGGGGTCCGGATACGCTCCACGTGCCTTGAGCGATCCCCTTCCCACGAGAGAAAGACGGGTAGCCACGTGCCCACCGGCAAGGTCAAGTTCTTCGACGCCGACCGCGGCTTCGGGTTCATCGGCTCCGACGACGGCGGCGAAGTCTTCCTGCACGCCTCGGCGCT
>CAZMDO010000483.1:0-2329 GCA_964564445.1 uncultured Ruaniaceae bacterium
ACGGAGGTGTACTGCACGACGTGCTCCTGGTGCGAGTTCTGGATGGTCTGCCAGGTGAGTCCGTGCTACCGGGAGAATGGGTGGTTCCCGGGATAGATGAGGCCACGGACCCGAGGGGTTCCGTGGCCGCTGCGAAGCAGGTGGTCTGCGTCAGAGCAGACTGGCTCGGGAACCCGGTGCGAGAGTGCCGCCGGTGGCAGCCTTGCCGCGAAGGGCGGCGGCGCCACGCAGACCGGCGGTACCAGCGATGCGCGCGGAAGTGAACACCACGGCATCGCGGACACGTGCGCCGGTCCTCGGCAGACTCATCGTCGCGATCATCTCCATGCTGTGCTCACCTCCTTCTGCTCATCGAACCGCTGGTGCTGGCTAGGCACGGCTCGTACCGATCAGGAACGTCGTCTACCTTACGGGCAGGCGCGCAGAACGCCCAAGTCTTTTTCCGAAGTTTTTTCCAGATTCTTCGCCGGTGCCGTCCTAGCCGCACCGTTCCGCGGAAAAGTCGCACGGTCGACGGCGGTCGCGGAGCGGGCTCGAGGCGCTCACCTGCCCGTGCTCCCGCCACGGCGAGCGAGCGGGGCCGGTCGGTCCCCTGCCCCGGCCCGCGCGGCGCACGGCCGGGCTCAGTCCGGCCGGGCTCAATCGGGCCGGGCTCAGTCGGGCAGGCTCAGTCCACCTGGGCAGCGACGTCCTCACCGCGCACCACGGCGAGGATCTGTGCCCCGTAGGCGTCAAGCTTGGTCGGCCCGATGCCACGCAGCAGGGCCAGCTGGCGCAACTGCGTGGGCCGGGCGGCGGCGATCGCGACCAGCGTGGAGTCGTGCAGCACGGTGAACGCCGGCTTGTCGATCTCCTGGGCGGTGGCCGCCCGCCAGGCGCGCAGCCGCTCGAACACCTCCGGATCCGCGTCGGTCTCGGTGAGGGCGGCGGCCAGCGCGTCGGCGCGCCCGGCGCGGGACCGGCGCCGTTGCGGGGTGGCGGTCTGCTCCACCGGCCAGAGGCCGTCGAGGAACCGGGAGTGCCGGCGGGTGCCGCGGCCGCCGACGTTCCGGGCGCGGCCGTAGGAGAGGTGCAGGTGCTCCCGGGCGCGGGTGATGCCCACGTACAGCAGGCGGCGTTCCTCGGCGATCGCCTCGTCGGTCTCGGCCATCGAGATCGGCAGCAGCCCGTCACTCACGCCGACCAGGAACACCGCATCCCACTCCAGACCCTTGGCGGCGTGCAGGGAGGCGAGCGTGACGCCGTCGACCGTGGGGGCGTGCTGGGCGGAGGCGCGCTCCACGAGCTCGGCGACCAGGTCGGGCAGCTGGGCGCCGCGGCTGGCGTGCAGGTCGTCGGCGAGCTGCACGAGCGCGTTCAGCGACTCCCAGCGTTCCCGCACCGCCCCGCGGGCCGCCGGCGGTTCAGGGGCCCAGCCGGCACCGGTGAGCACGTCCCGGACCGCGTCCGGCAGCGGCACGTCGGCATGGCTGCGGGCCGCGCCGCGAAGCAGCAGCACGGCATCCTTGACCTCCTTGCGGGAGAAGAACCGTTCCCCGCCGCGGACCAGGTAGCCGATACCGGCTTCGCTGAGCGCCTGCTCGAAGCCCTCGGACTGGGCGTTGGTGCGGTAGAGCACGGCGATCTCGCTGGCGGGCACGCCGCTGTCGATGAGCCGCCGCGCCTTCTCGGCCACGCCCTTGGCCTCGGCCTGGTCGTCGTCGTAGGCGGTGTAGCTGGCACCAGGGCCGGAGGGGCGCTGTGCCTGCAGCTCCACGGTGGCCGACGAGCGGTGCCGGCCGGCGCGGGAGAGCACGGCGTTGGCCAGGGAGACCACCTGCGGGGTGGACCGGTAGTCGCGCACCAGGTGGATCACCGGCGCCTCGGGGTAAGTGCGGGAGAAGGTGGTCAGGTACCGGGAGGTGGCGCCGGTGAAGGAGTAGATGGTCTGGGCGGCGTCACCGACCACGCACAGCTCCTTGCGGTCCCCCAGCCACAGGGACAGCAGCCGGTGCTGCAGCGGGGAGACGTCCTGGAACTCGTCCACCACAAAGTGCCGGTACTGGCGGCGGACCGTGTCCGCCACGTCCGCCCGCTCGGACAGGATGCCGACCATCAGCAGCAGCACGTCCTCGAAGTCGATCACGTGCCGGTCGGTCTTGACGTCCTCGTACACCGAGAGCAACCGGGCGATCGTGGTGGCGTCGAACCCGGCCACCCCCTCCCGGCCGGCGCGCGCGGAGGCGCGGGCGTAGTCGTCCGGGGTGATGAGGGAGACCTTGGCCCACTCCACCTCGGCGGCCAGGTCCCGGATCGCCAGCCGGTCCACGGACATGCCGAGCCGGCCGGC
>CAZMDO010000484.1:0-2319 GCA_964564445.1 uncultured Ruaniaceae bacterium
CGGGCGTAGCGTGACGCCATGGCCGACCGGGAGGCTTCTTCCGAGCAGGCCGCCGCCGCCCCGAAGCGCCGACGGTGGCAGCTGACGGACATCCAGGTCACCGACACCGAGGAGATGCGCCGGTCCATCGGCGGCACCGCCGTCGGGAACTTCATGGAGTGGTACGACTTCGGCATCTACTCGTACCTGGCCACCACCATCGCCCAGGTGTTCTTCCCCAGCGGGTCCAGCGCTGCGCTCCTCGGCACGTTCGGCATCCTGGCCGTCTCCTTCGCCGTGCGTCCGCTCGGCGGGTTCGTGCTCGGACCGCTCGGCGACCGGATCGGCCGTAAACGGGTGCTCACCTTCACCATCATGACGATGGGCGTGGCCACCACGGTCACCGGCCTGCTCCCTGCCTACACCGACCAGAGCCCGTGGGGGTTCGGGCTGAGCACCTGGGCGGCGATCCTGCTGCTGGTCTGCCGGATGGTGCAAGGCTTCTCCACCGGCGGGGAGTACGTGGGCGCGATGACCTACGTGGGCGAGCACGCCCCGGACCGCCGCCGGGGCATGATGGCCGGTTTCCTGCCCGTCGGCACGTTCACCGGGTACGTGTGCGGGGCAGCGCTGGTCACCGGGCTCACCGCCGGTCTCACCGAGGACGCGATGCTCTCCTGGGGCTGGCGGATCCCGTTCCTGCTCGGCGCACCGCTCTCCCTGGTCGCGGTGTACATGCGCCGCCGGCTGGAGGAGACCCCGGCGTTCGAGAACCTCGCCGAGGAGGACAAGGCGGAGGACCAGCAGTTCCGGCGCACCGTGGTGGAGCAGTGGCCGCGGCTGCTGGTGTGCGCAGGCCTGGTGCTCGCCTTCAACGTCACCTCGTACATGATGAACGGCTACCTGCCCACCTACCTGAAGAGCGTGGTGCAGCTCGACCCCACCCCGGCCCTGGTGATCATCACCCTGGTGCTGCTGGTGCTGGCCGTCTCGGTGGTGTTCGTCTCCGGCCTCTCCGACCGGATCGGCCGCAAACCGATCATGTGGCTCGGCTGCGGCATGCTCGTGCTCGTCTCCTTCCCCGCGATCTCCCTGCTGCACTCCGGCGGCGGCTACCCGGTGGTGTTCGCCGGCGCGCTGCTGGTGGGCATCATGCTGCTCTGCTTCCTGGGCACCGAGCCGTCCACCCTGCCCGCGCTGTTCCCCACCACCGTGCGCTACGGGGCGGTCGCGGTGGCGTACAACATCTCCGTCTCCGCGTTCGGCGGCACCACCCCGCTGATCGCCGAGGCCCTGGTCTCCGGCACCGGGAACGTGATGGTGCCCGCCTACATCCTCATCGTCGCCGGGGTGATCGGCGCGGTCGCGGTGTTCTTCACCCCGGAGACGGCGAGACGGAGGCTGCCCGGCACCACCCCCACGGTGCGGACGAAGCAGGAGGCCCGGTACGTGGCCAAGGCCGGGACCGTGGAGGACCCGGACGTGCCGGAGAGCGGCATCACCGAGACCGAGCCGGGCCAGGAGGGCGAGGACGACCGCAGCCCGGACAGTCCCGCCTGATCGCACCGCGCGAGGTGATGGGGCGTGTAAACAGCTGTTGACAGGGTGTAAACGTGGGTTTACCGTGGATCTCGTGACCACCACGAAGGACCGCATCCTCACCGCCGCCATCGCCTGCTTCGGCCGGCACGGCTTCGACGTGGGCCTGCGCGAGATCGGCGCCGAGGCGGGGTTCAGCGCCGCGCTGGTGATCCGGCACTTCGGGTCGAAGGACGAGCTCCGCCAGGCCTGCGACGACCACGTGGCCGGCATCATCCGGGCCACCAAGCACGAGTCGGTGGCCACCGGGGACATTCGCACCGTGCTCGCCCAGCTGGCCGCGGTGGAGGAGTACGCCGAGGTGCTCACCTACACGGTGCGCAGCCTGATGACCGGTGGCGAGCTCGCCCACCGGTTCGTGGAGCAGATGGTCGCCGACTCGGTCAGCTACCTGGCCGAGGGCGAGGAGGCCGGGCTGATCCGCCCCACCGCCGACCCGGAGGGCCGGGCGCGCTACATCACCTACTCCGGGCTCGGCGGACTGCTCATGCAGCTGCGCAACGAGTACGCCGACGGCGACGACCTGTCCACGCTGTTCCGGGACGTGCTCGACCGGCAGCTGATGCCGTCAGTGGAGATCTACACCCACGGCCTGTTCACCGACAGCCGGTTCCAGGACGCCCTGCATGCTGCCGGGTACGGCACCGCCGGGAGCGCTCGTCCCGCGGCGGAGCACACCCAGCGCGCCGCTGACCGCGAACCCGCACCGGACGACGAGCGCGCCGCCGCTCCACCCGACCC
>CAZMDO010000485.1:0-2302 GCA_964564445.1 uncultured Ruaniaceae bacterium
CCGCCGAGGAGGAGATGCTGCTGCTGACCACGCACGGCATCCTGCACCTGCTCGGCTACGACCACGCCGAACCGGAGGAGGAGAAGGAGATGTTCGACCTGCAGCGTCGCCTCCTGCTCACCTTCCTGGCCGCCCGCTGACCGCCGTGCTGCTCGGGACCGCCGGGGACGCCCCGGCACCGGTGGGTGGTATCGGCTTCATGATCGCCTGCGCCTGCGTGTGCGCCCTGCTCGCCGCGGTGCTCGCCGCCGCCGAGGAGGCCGCCACCCGGATCACCCGCGCCGCCGCGCAGGACTACGCCGCCGGTTCCGCCCGGGGCGCTGCCGTGGTGCAGATCGCCGAGGAGCCCGCCCCGGCGGTGCGCGCTGCCTCCTACGCCCGGGTGCTCCTCGAGCTCGTCGGCGCGGTGTGCCTGACCCTGGTGATCGCGGCCGCGTTCCCCCGGTGGTGGCAGGTGCTGCTGGTGGCGCTGGCCGCCCTGATCATCCTCGCCACCGTGGTGGTCGAGCTGCTGCCACGCGCCCTCGGCCGGCGCCACCCGGCGACCGTGCTGAGCGTGGTGGGACCCGCGGTGCTGATGGTGCAGCGTGCCCTGGCCCCGATGATCGCCGCGGTACGCCGCCTCGGTCGGCGCGGGCGCAGCCCCGCCGAGGAGCTGCAGGAGGAGACCGAGAACCTGCGCGACATGGTCGAACGGGTCAGCGAGAGCGACCAGATCGATGAGGACGAGCGGGAGATGCTGCAGTCGGTGTTCGAGCTGGGCACCACCCGGGTGCGGGAGGTGATGGTGCCCCGCACCGACATGGTCACCATCCACGCCGACGTGCCGGTGCACAAGGCGCTGAACCTATTCGTGCGCTCCGGCTACTCCCGGGTGCCGGTCGTGGGCGACTCGGTGGACGACCTGCGCGGGGTGCTCTACCTCAAGGACGCCCTGGCCCGCTCGGTCCGGGCCGGGCAGGGCGATCCCGGGCTGGTCGAGGCCGTGATGCGCCCGCCGCTGTTCGTGCCGGAGACGAAGGTGGTCGACGACCTGCTCGAGGAGATGCGCAACGGGTCGGTGCACATCGCGATCGTGGTGGACGAGTACGGCGGGGTGGCCGGCCTGGTCACCGTGGAGGACATCCTCGAAGAGCTGGTCGGCGAGCTCGTCGACGAGCACGACACCGAGGAGGACGAGGTGGCCCCCGACGAGGACGGCACGTTCGTGGTGCCCGCGCGGCTGGCGCTGGACGAGCTCGGCGAGCTGTTCGACACCGAGATCGACGACGACGAGGTCACCACCGCTGCCGGGCTGCTCACCAAGGCGCTCGGCCGGGTACCGATCCAGGGCTCCCGGGCCTGCACGCACGGGATCTGGTTGGAGGCGCTCGGCTTCCAGGGCCGGCGCCGTAGGCTGCACACGCTGAGGGTCTGGCGGGCCGAGCCGGAGACCCCCGACAGCGCACCCTCACCCGCCTCGGCGGACGCACGCGAAGGACACCCGCGATGAGCCAGAACGATGACCAGCAGGCCGACAGCACCCGGCCGGAGGACTTCCGCGCCGGGTTCGTGTGCGTGGTGGGCAGGCCGAACGCCGGCAAGTCGACCCTGACCAATGCCCTGGTGGGGCAGAAGGTGGCGATCACGTCCGGCCGGCCGCAGACCACCCGGCACGCCATCCGCGGCATCGTGCACCGCCCGGACACCCAGCTGATCCTGGTGGACACCCCGGGCGTACACCGGCCGCGCACCCTGCTCGGCGAACGGCTGAACGAGCTGGTGATCGGCACCCTGGCGGAGGTGGACGCGATCGCGCTGTGCCTGCCCGCGGACCAGAAGATCGGGCCCGGGGACCGGTTCATCGCCGCCACCGTGGCCGAGGCCCGCACGCCCGTGGTGGCGCTGGCCACCAAGGCGGACACCGTCTCCTCCCAGCGGCTCGCCGAGCACCTGCTGGCCATCGCCGACCTGGGGGAGTGGGCGGACATCGTGCCGGTCTCGGCCGTCTCCGGCTACCAGCTGGAGGAGCTGGTCGCAGTGCTCCGCTCGCACATGCCGCTCTCCCCGCCGCTGTACCCGGACGGGGAGCTGACCGACGAACCGGAGCACGTGATGGTCGCCGAGCTGGTGCGGGAGGCCGCCCTGGAGGGGGTGCGCGACGAGCTGCCGCACTCCCTGGCGGTGGTGGTCGAGGAGATCGTCGAACGGGACAAGCCCGCCAAGGACGGCCGGCCGATGCTGGACGTGCGGGTGCACCTGTTCGTGGAGCGGGACTCGCAGAAGGGCATCGTCATCGGCGCCAAGGGGGCCCGGCTGCGTG
>CAZMDO010000486.1:0-2292 GCA_964564445.1 uncultured Ruaniaceae bacterium
CTGCGCAAGCAGAACCTGCCGATGCAGCGGCTGCTGAACCACGACACCCTCGTGGCACTGGCGGACGAGATGCGCTACGCGGACGTCTCGGCGCTGTACGCCGCGGTCGGTGAGGGGCACGTGTCGGCGGCGAACGTCGTCAAGCGGCTGGTCGCCTCCCTGGGTGGGGAGGACGGCGCCGAGGAGGACATGGCCGAGGTCACCCGGCCCGGCACCCGCAGCCGGACCGGTGCGCTGGGCGATCCCGGCGTGATGGTCAAGGGCATGGACGTCGGCGACCTGTGGACCAAGCTGGCGAAGTGCTGCACGCCGGTGCCCGGTGACCCGATCGTCGGGTTCATCACCCGGGGTGCGGGCGTGTCCGTGCACCGCGAGGACTGCACGAACGTGGCCGGGCTGCGCCGCCAGCCCGAGCGGATGATCGACGTGGAGTGGGCGCCGGGCGCGCAGAGCGTGTTCCTGGTGCAGATCCAGGTGGAGGCGCTGGACCGCAACGGGCTGCTCTCCGACGTGACCAAGGTGCTCTCGGACAACCACGTGAACATCCTGTCCGCGAACGTGGCCACCTCCCGGGACCGCACCGCCAAGTCGCGGTTCGTGTTCGAGATGGCCGAGCCCTCGCACCTGGGGCACGTGCTCCGCGCGGTACGCAACATCGACGGCGTCTACGACGTGTTCCGCTTCACCGGCAGCCAGTCGCGGCAGACCTCCTCGGCAGACGTCTGACTCCCGGCTCCGGCCGCGCTCGCGGGCGCCCACGACCGGGAACACCCGCGCACGGGGGCGCGGTGCCGCTGCCGGGGTGGCGCCGCTGGATCGAGGGTTCGCGACCTCGGCCCTGGGTCAGCGGGCGTCGTCGGCGGCCCGCTGCACCTGCTCCAACCAGGCGCGCCGGGCGTCGAGCGCCTCCTGGGCTCGCTGGATCTTCGCCTGGTCGCCGCTGGCCTGCGCGGTGGCCAGGTCCTTCTCCAGTGCTGTGATCGCTTCCTCCAGCTGGGCGGCAGCGCCCTCGGCCCGGGCGCGCACCCGCGGGTTCTTCCGCCGCCACTCCTGCTGGTCGGCGTCCCGGACCGCCTGCTCCACGGCCCGCATCCGGCCCTCGACCCGCTGCAGGTCGGCGCGGGGCACCTTGCCGGCCTCCTCCCAGCGGTCCTGGATGTCCCGGAGCTTGGCCTTGGCCGCCTTGAGGTCCTTGACCGGCAGCAGCGCCTCCGCCTCGGCGAGGATGGCCTCCTTGACCTTGAGGTTCTCCCCGTACTCGGCGTCGATCTGGGCGTTCTGGGCGTTCCGAGCCTCGAAGAAGATGTCCTGTGCCGCCCGGAACCGGGCCCAGAGGGCATCGTCGTCCTTGCGGGCGGCGCGACCGGCGGCCTTCCACTCGGCCATCAGGTCACGGTAGGCGATCGTGGTCGGCCCCCAGTCGGTGGAGGTGGACAGCGCCTCGGCCCGGGCGATCAGACGTTCCTTGATCTCCTTGGCCTGGCTGTGCGTCTTGTCCAGCTCGGCGAAGTACTGCCGACGCTGCCGGTCGAACTGGGAGCGGGCGGCGGCGAACCGCTTCCACAGCGCGTCCTCGCTGGGTCGGTCCAGGCGCGGTCCGGCCTTCTGTGCCTTCTTCCACTCCTCCAGCAGGGCGCGCAGCTGCTCGCCCTGGGCCCGCCACTGCATCCGGGCAGGCTCGGTGGCGGCGATCGCCTCGGCCCGCTCCACGATGGTGGTCCGCTCGGCCAGCGCTGCGGCTCGCGCCTTCTCGCGTTCGGCGTTGATCTCCCGACGGCGTTCCTTGGCCTGCTCCTGCAGCTCACCGAGGCGAGCACGCAACCCGTCCAGGTCACCGACGGCTGCCGGTTCCTCGAGCGCCTCGGTGAGGCTGCGCAGCGTGCCGTCGATGTCCTTGATGGTCAGCTGGGCCAGCCGGGTGCCGAACAGGTCGACCTGGGCCTTGAGGTCCAGGAAGCGGCGGATGTACAGCGACAGTGCCTCGTCCTCGCTGACGTCCGGGAACTGGCCCACCACGCGCTCGCCGGCGGACTCGCGCACGGACACGGTGCCGTCCGCGGCGACCCGGCCGAACTCCCGGGCGGCGGCCACCTCGGCCGGGTCCATCGCCGGTGCCTCCGGGTCGGTGACGGGGACCACCGGCGCCGCGGGCGGGGCCGAGGGGGCGGCGGGCACCGCGCCGGCGGGCGGAGTGGGCCGTGGCTTGGCCATCATCTTCGGCGTGGGGATCTGGGCCGGGGTCGGGATCTGGGCCGGGGTCGGGATGCTCGACGGCTTGGCCGGGGCTGGCGC
>CAZMDO010000487.1:0-2287 GCA_964564445.1 uncultured Ruaniaceae bacterium
CCCGGTGAAGTCCGGGAAGTTGTTCGTGGCGTGCAGCCGGTCGATCGCCTCCTGCCACCGTCCGGTGCGGGTCAGGTCGTTCCACTCCGGGATGAGGTTGCCCAGCGGGCAGCCGTTGTGGCAGAACGGGATGCCGCAGTCCATGCACCGGCTGGCCTGGCGGGTCAGCGCCGCGGAGTCCTCCTCGCGGCGGGCGTAGACCTCCTTGAAGTCCAGCAGCCGCACCGGGACGGGGCGGCGGGCCGGCAGCTCGCGCTCACGTACCTTCAAGAATCCGCGCGGGTCAGCCATGGGTCGCCTCCAGTACTCGGTTCCACACCTCGGGTTCGGTCGCGTCCGCGCCCTCGGCACGGGCGGCGGCCAGCACGGCGTTCACCCGTGCGTAGGTGGGCGGCAGCACGCGGGTGAACCTACGTGCCACCACCTCCGGGGAGCCGGCCAGCTCGGCGGCCAGCGGTGAGCCGGTGTGCTCGGCGTGCCGGGCGAGCAGGTCGGTCACCAGGGTCACGTCCTCGGCGTCCAGCTCGTCCAGGGAGAGGTCCCCGGCGGCCAGGGCCGGACCGTTCACCCGGCTCGGAGTGAGGTCCAGCACGTAGGCGGTGCCACCGGACATGCCGGCACCGAAGTTGCGTCCGGTGGGCCCGAGCACCACCACGGTGCCGCCGGTCATGTACTCGCAGCCGTGGTCGCCCACGCCCTCGACCACGGCGGTGGCCCCGGAGTTGCGCACCGCGAACCGTTCTCCCACCAGCCCGCGCAGGAACAGCTCTCCGCTGGTGGCGCCGTAGCCGATCACGTTGCCGGCGATCACGTTCGTGGCCGCGTCGAAGCCGGCTGGTTCCTGTGGCCGGACGATGATGGTGCCACCGGAGAGGCCCTTGCCGACGTAGTCGTTGGCGTCCCCGTGCAGCCGCAGCGTGATCCCCGAGGGCAGGAACGCGCCCAGGGACTGGCCGGCGGAGCCGTGCAGGGTGACCTCGATGGTGCCCGGTGGCAGACCGTCCGCACCGTAGGCGCGGGTGACGGCGTTGCCCAGCATGGTCCCCACGGTGCGGTTGACGTTGCGCACCGGTCGGTCGATGCGGACCGGCTCGCCGCGGTCCAGCGCGGGCGCTGCGGCGGCGATCAGGTCGTTGTCGAGCGCCCGGTCCAGACCGTGGTCCTGCCCGCGCACCTGGCGCGGGGCGGAGCCGTCGGGCAGCTCGGGGCGCACCAGGATCGGGGAGAGGTCAAGTCCGCTGGCCTTCCAGTGCTCGACGGCGTCGGTCACGTCGAGCAGGTCGACCGCACCGATCGCTTCGTCCAGGCTGCGCAGCCCGAGCTCGGCGAGCAGGGCCCTCACCTCCTCGGCGATGTAGGTGAAGAAGGTGACGACGAACTCGGGCTTGCCGCTGAACCGCGCCCGCAGCTCGGGGTTCTGCGTGGCCACCCCGACCGGGCAGGTGTCCAGGTGGCACACCCGCATCATCACGCAGCCGGAGACGACCAGCGGCGCGGTGGCGAAGCCGTACTCCTCGGCGCCGAGCAGGGCGGCGATCACCACGTCCCGCCCGGTCTTGAGCTGACCGTCGGTCTGCACCACGATCCGGTCGCGGAGGTTGTTCGCCACCAAGGTCTGCTGGGTCTCGGCCAGGCCGAGCTCCCAGGGCAGCCCGGCGTGCTTCAGCGAGGTGAGCGGGGAGGCGCCGGTACCGCCGTCGTGCCCGGAGACCAGCACCACGTCGGCGTGCGCCTTGGACACCCCGGCGGCCACCGTGCCGACGCCCACCTCGGCGACCAGCTTCACGTGCACCCGAGCGGCCGGGTTGGCGTTCTTCAGGTCGTGGATGAGCTGGGCGATGTCCTCGATGGAGTAGATGTCGTGGTGCGGCGGCGGGGAGATCAGCCCGACGCCGGGGGTGGCGTGCCGGGTTCCGGCCACCCAGGGGTACACCTTGCCGCCGGGCAGCTGGCCGCCCTCGCCGGGCTTGGCGCCCTGGGCCATCTTGATCTGCAGGTCGTCGGCGTTGGTGAGGTAGTCGGAGGTCACCCCGAACCGGCCGGAGGCGATCTGCTTGATCGCGCTGCGCCGCCGGGGGTCGTGCAGCCGGTCGGTGTCCTCCCCTCCCTCACCGGTGTTGGACTTCCCGCCGAGAGCGTTCATCGCGATCGCGAGGGTCTCGTGCGCCTCGGCGGAGATCGAGCCGTAGCTCATCGCTCCGGTGGAGAACCGCTTGACGATCTCGCTGACCGGTTCGACCTCCTCGATCGGCACGGGGTCCCGTTGCCCGGTGCGCAGGGTGAACAG
>CAZMDO010000488.1:0-2286 GCA_964564445.1 uncultured Ruaniaceae bacterium
TGGTGCGGTCGGGTGCGAGGGAGGGATACCGGATGAGCGAGCAGGGACTGGGGCCCCGGACCTGGATCTGGGCGCGGGGGGTGCCGTTGCTCCTCGGAGGGCTGACCCTGGCCGGGGTCGCTGCCGCGGTCGCGCTGACCGACGGGCGGCCACGGACGGTGCAGGTCGCGGTCCTGCTCGGCGTGCTGGCGCTCGGAGGCGGTCTGTACCTTCTCGCCCGGCGGACCATCGGCCGGGACGCGGTGCGGCGGCGGGTCGGTGCCGCCCGGGAGCGGTGGGCCGCGGGCACGCCCGGCTGGAGCTACCTGGGGGACGGCGCCGTCCCGCCGGAGGGTTCTGCCGTGCTGGCACTGCCGAGCGGGTGGCGGCCGCCACGGGCCGTCGCCGCGCTCACCGGCCGGGTCGAGGGCCGGCAGGCCGAGGTGCAGACCTGGATGCTGGAGCCGCGGGCCACCGCCCGCCGACGCCGGCCCTCCGCCCGCGAGGTGGTGATCGTCCAGGCAGCCACCGGCGAGCACCGGTGCGCGGTGCTCAGCACGGCACCGCTGGACCACCTGCTCATCACACCAGCCTGGGCCAGCCCCGGCCGGGACGACCTGGACGCCGCCACTGGCACCCTGTCCACCGGTGACCCCGCCGCCCTGGCCGCCTGGGGCACCGCCATCCGGGCCGCGGTCGCCGCACTGGAGGGGGTGCCGTTCACCGTGACGGTCGGCGGCGACCAGGTGGTGCTCCTGGCCCTGGACGACCCCCGGACGAGCACGATGCAGGCCCGGTTGGAGCTGGCGGCGCAGGTGGCCCGGATCGTCGATCCGCTGCCGGCCACCAGCCGCGACGCGCAGTAGCCGTCCGAGCACCCTCAGCCGTCCGAGCGCGTCCACCCTCAGCCATCAGAGCAGGTCCACGGCCGGGGCGACCACGACCACGTACATCACCGCGAGCAGCACGGTGTGCGCCACGCAGAAGCCGAGCGCCTCGCGCCGCTTGGCCGCACTGCGGAAGTGCCCACCGAGCTTGCGCAGGAAGGAGCTGGGGTGGGTGATGTCCCAGCTGTTGAAGCGCAGGTAGCGGCCCAGGTACATGCCGAAGGTGACCAACCCCAGCACGAGGATGACCAGCACCCAGGAGTCCACCCGCTGCAGGGGGCGCACCTCGTTGGGGTAGCGCACCAGCACGTACATCGTCTGCACCAGGAGCACGTTCAGCAGCGTGTTCATCACCCCGGACATCGCCAGCGTGAGCACCAGCACGATGTCGTACCAGAGCGGCACGGCCTCGTCCTGCTTCCGGTGGGAGAAGTTCAGCTCGGTGATCAGGTAGGCCGAGTTCGGCAGGAACAGCAACCAGGCGACGCCGAACACGATGATGACGCTCCACATCACCAGCGCACTCTCGGCGGCGATCGCCACCAGCAGCCCGACGCCGGCGAGGGCGATCATCACCGCGGGAGCGGCCGACAACCCGATGTTCAGCACCATCGGCGTGTACAGCCGGGTGCGGAACACGGGCGCGCGCAGCAGCACCAGGAGGAGGGCGTAGACGTTCAGCAGCGCCACACCCGCGGCGACCAGCAGGACCGAGCTCACGGGCTCATGATGCCGCAGCACACGCAGGTGGTGCCGGACCTCTCCTCCGCCGGGCTCACGACCGCTGCCGTCCGAGCAGGCCCGTGACTAGGGTCCGCAGCCCCTCGGCGTAGGTGTCCCGCGCGGCGATCTGCGGCCAGCGGTCACCGATCGCGGCGAGCGTGGGCACGGCCTCGGCCGCCCGGGCGTGGAACAGGGTCTGTCCTTCCGGCAGCAACCGGTCCCGGTCCAGCGTCCCGACGGCGGAACGTGCGCGCACCAGGATCTCTCCAGCGGTGTAGTACCACAGGTGGCGGAACACCTCCACAGCCCGCTCTGGGCTGCTGCCGGCCTGGACCGCTGCAGCGAGGATCACCTCCACGATCCACACCGACGTGTCCCCGAGCCGGCCCATGAAGCCGTCGACGGTGAGCACCTCGGCCGCCCAGGGGATCGCCGCGAGCGTGCCGTGCACCGTGGTCATGGCGACCACGATGCGCTCGTGGGGGTCCGCGGGCAGCTCGGGGCGGTCCATCTGCGTCACCACCTCACCGATCAGCTGGACCAGCAGGTCCTCACGGTCCCGCACGTGGTGGTAGAGCGTGGTGGTCCCGATCCCGAGCTCTGCGGCGAGGGCGCGGATGGTCAGGCGCTGCCAGCCACGAGCCTCGATCAGCCGCAGCGCCGCAGCGAGGATCTGCTCCCGGGACGTGACCGGCGG
>CAZMDO010000489.1:0-2279 GCA_964564445.1 uncultured Ruaniaceae bacterium
AGCGGGATGTCCGGCACGTTCACGTTCAGCACCCGGTGGTCCTGCTGGTGGCTGGTCAGCCAAGCGAGCGCCCGCTCCAGCACTGCCGCAGCGGTCTCCCAGTGCTGCGGGGTGCGGGTGGTGATCGAGGTGGCCATCGCCGGGATGTCCTGCGCGGCCGCGGAGATCGCCGCCCCCACGGTGCCCGAGTGCATGATCGCCGGACCCACGTTCGGGCCCAGGTTGATCCCGGAGAGCAGGATGTCCGGGCGCGGGCCCAGGTCGCCGGCTCCGGCGGCGTAGGCGATCAGCGCCGGGCTGGCGTGCACCGCCATCGACTCGATGCCCGCCCGCAGGCCGGGTGGTCGGCCCTCGGAGACGGTCAGCACCCCGCCCTCGTGCTCCCCGCGCAGCCCGGCGGAGAAGCCGGAGTACTCCACGTTCGGTGCCGCGACCACCACCTCGTGCCCCGCGTCCGCGGCCACGTGTGCCAGCACGGTCAGACCGGGGGAGTCGATGCCGTCGTCGTTGGTGATGAGTACCCGCATGGGGTCCGGGCTCCTTGTCCTGGGTGGGTGGCCGTGCGCTTCCGGCCAGGGTCCATTCTGCCCGGATATCCCCCGAGCACGGTCGCGGGGGTGCCCTGATGGTGGGGATCTGGGTGAATCGTGACCATCAGGCCACCCGGGTTCCGGTGGGGAGGGGGTGTGGGGGTGGTCGGGCGGACCGCCCGCGTTCCGATCGCGACGGTAGGGAGGGGGAGGCTGGTGCAGATGGACGCCGCCGTGTGGCCGGGAGACAATGGGGACATGTATGAGGTCACCAAGTCCGACGAGCAGTGGCGGGCCGAGCTCGACCCGCTGGAGTACCAGGTGCTGCGGCACGCCGCCACCGAACGACCCGGCACCGGCGAGCTGCTGCACGAGGACCGGGTGGGCGTCTACCACTGCCGCGCCTGCGGGGCCGAGCTGTTCCGTTCGACCACCAAGTTCGAGGCGCACTGCGGCTGGCCGAGCTTCTACCAGCCCACCGAGTCCGATGCCGTGGAGCTGCTCGAGGACCGCAGCCTCGGCATGGTCCGCACCGAGGTGCGCTGCCGCCGGTGCGGCTCGCACCTGGGCCACGTGTTCGACGACGCCCCGCAGACCCCCACCGGCGACCGGTATTGCATGAACTCCGTCTCGCTCAGCTTCGAGCCGGCGGAGCAGGGCTCGGCGACCGGTGCGGGCGGCTCGGCAACCGGTGCGGGCGGCTCGGCGGGCGGCGCGGCGGCCGAGACCGAGTGACCCGGGTCCTCACCCTCAACCTGCAGCACGGTGTGCTCGGTGGCACCGGGGCCGTGGCCACCGGCACCGAGCTTACCGACGCTCTCGCACCGCTGCGCGACCAGGCCCCGGACGTGCTCGCCGTGCAGGAGGTGGACCGCGGCCAGGGCCGCAGCGGGCACCTGGACCAGGCGCAGCTGGTGGCCGACGCCCTCGGCCTGCCGCACCTGCGCTTCGCCGCCGCCCTCGACGGCGACGTCACCGGCCCCCGCCGGGCACCGGACCGCGCCGGGAACCACCCCGGCCCCGCCTACGGGGTGGCGCTCGCCTCCCGGTACCCGGTGCTGGCCACGTTCGTGCGCCGCCTGCCCGGCCTGGACACACTGCTGCCGCGTCCGCTGCCGCACCGCTTCGGGCTGACCGAGACCGACGAGCCCCGGGTGCTGCTCGCCGCCGTGCTCGCCGCCCCCACCGGTCCGCTGGCGGTGGCCTGCACCCACCTGTCCACGCTGCTGCCGGTGGCGGCCGTGCAGCTGCGCCAGGTGATCGCCTCGACCGGTGGCCTGGGCACGCCGGCGCTGGTCTGCGGCGACCTGAACCTCCGGACGTCGGCGGTGCAGCTGCTGGCGCGCGGCTGGCAGCGGGCCGAGGCGCTCACCTTCCCGGTGGTGCGTCCGGACCGGCAGATCGACCACCTGCTGCTCTCCGCAGGTGAGCGGCCCGGCGCGGTGGTGGAGGTACGCAGCCTGCCGCTAGGCGTCTCCGACCACCGCGGCCTGGCCGCCGAGCTGCGGCTGTGACCGCGCAGACCGCTCCGGCGGGAGCGCTCGGCCGGGTCCCGGCGCCGGCACTGTTCCTGCTCGCCGGGGTCTCCCAGTACCTGGGTGCGGCGCTCGCGGTCGGGCTCTACCACCTGCTGCCCGCCCCGACGGTCGCCTGGGGCCGCGGCCTGACCGGTGCGCTCGTGCTGCTGCTGCTCGTGCGGCCGTGGCGGGGGCGGTGGACCTGGCGCGAGCTGGGCCAGTCGTCCCTGTT
>CAZMDO010000490.1:0-2269 GCA_964564445.1 uncultured Ruaniaceae bacterium
GCGGCGGTCACACCCGCGGCGGTCACATCCCAGGGCAGTCACAGTCACAGCCATACGGGCGGCGGGGCTGCGGGTGACCCTTGACCTTGACACTGTGACAAGGTGTGGGGTGGTGCCCATGACTTCTCCTGACCGGCTCCTGCAGGCCCTGGCCGGCCCGAACGCCTCCACCCGGCTGCGGGCCGCGATGACCATCGGCACCTACCCCGACGGCAGCCTCGTCCCGGCACTGATCGAGCGCTGCGCCGTGGAACCCGACTTCTATGTGCGGGACATGCTCACCTGGGCGCTGACCCGGCACCCCGCCGACGTCACCGTGCCGCTGCTGCTCGCCGAGCTGACCGGCGACCGCCGGCAGGGCCGGAGCCAGGCACTGCACACCCTGTCCAAGATCGGCGAGCCTGCCACCTGGGCGGCGATCAGCCACGACCTGCTCACCGACCCGGACCCGGAGACGGCGAAGAGCGCCTGGCGGGCCGCCGTCGTGCTGGTTCCGGACGGGCAGCAGCAGGCCCTCGCCGAGGTGCTCACCAGCCAGCTCGGCCGCGGCGACGAGGAGCTGCAGCGCAGCCTGAGCCGGGCGCTGGTCGCCCTCGGGGACGTGATCGGGCCCGCGCTCGATCGTGCCACCGCCCACGCCGACGCCCGCGTGGTGGCGCACGCCCAGGCCACCCAGCGGCTGCTGGCGGACCCGGACTCCGCGTTCACCGTCTCCACCGACGAGGCGCTGCGCCTGCGCGCGCTGGCGTCCGCACCGCAGGAGGAGGCTGGACCGTGCTGATCGGCGAGGTGGCCCGCCGGTCCGGAGTGAGCGCACGGATGCTGCGCCACTACGACCGGCTGGGCCTCGTGCGGCCCACCGGGCGCACCACCGGCGGCTACCGCGAGTATGCCGAGGCCGACCTGCACCGCATCCTGCACGTGGAGATGCTGCGCTCCCTGGGGCTGACCCTGGAGCAGGCCCGGGACGCGCTCGCCGACCCGGCGGCAGCCCCGGCCGAGCTGGTACGAGAGCTGGCGGCACGGACCAAGGCGAGGATCGCCGTCGAGCAGGAGCTGCTGGACCGGCTGGAGCAGGTGCGCGCCACAGACCCGCAGGAGTGGACCGACGTGCTGCGCACCACCGCGCTGCTCCGGTCCGTCGCGTCCACCGATCCGAACCGCCGGCAGCGCGCAGTGCTCGCCTCCGCCACCGGTGCCGGCGACACAGGTGGGCCGGCACCCGGTGTCCTCGCCGATGCTGTGCTCAGCGAGGAGGAGACGAACGTGGCGGGCACGCTGCGCTGGGCGCTCGCCCGGGGCGGCGACCAGGCGGTGGACCGGTTGGCTGCTGGTCTGGCCAGCACCGACCCGCGGGTGCGCCTGCGCGCGGCCGAGGCGCTCGCAGAGATCGGCACCGACCGGGCCGACCGGGTGCTCCGGGCCGGCCTGACCGATGCCGACCACCGGGTCCGGGCGCGGGCCGCCTTGACCCTCGGCCGGCGCGGTGTGGTGGCCGCAGTGCCGGTGCTGCTGGAGCTGGTCGTGGCCGGCCACGGGGATGTGGACGCCGCCGAGGCGCTCGGCACGCTGGCCGCCGACCCGCAGCAGCAGGCGGAGATCCTGGCCGCCATCTCCGATCGGCTCGCCGATCCCGCCACCGGGCCGCCGGCGCGGTCCCGGCTCACCCAGGCCCTCGGCGAGCTTCCCGGCGCCCAGCGGCTGCTCGCGGCGCTGGCCGGCGACCCGCAGCCCGAGGTTGCCCGCACCGCCACGTACCTGCGCAGCCGCTGAGGGAGAACGCCGCTCAGAGGTGGTGGCGCTGCCGGGTCCGGAACCGTTGGTACGCCTCGTAGGCAGCCTGCGTGGTCCCCAGCCGGGACACCTCGGCCACCGGCACGTCCCAGCCGTTCGACGCGGGCGGGCCGTCGGCCAGTCGGTCGGTCTCGATCACGATCACCGATGCGTGCTCGGCCGCTACCGCCCGACCGTAGGCCGCCCGCAGCTCGGCCACCGTGGCCACCTGCTCCGCCGCCACCCCATAGCTGCGCGCGTTCGCCACGAAGTCCACCCCCACGTACTCCCCGGAGAGCAGCCCGGTGCCCTCCTCCCGCCGGCGGTAGGTGGTGCCGAACCGCTGCGAGCCCACCGACTCCGAGAGCGCACCGATCGAGGCGAACCCGTGGTTGACCAGCACCACCACGATCACCTTCAGCCCCTCCTGGGCGATGGTCGCCAGCTCGCTGGGCATCATCTGGTAGGTGCCGTCGCCCACGATCGCCACCACCTC
>CAZMDO010000491.1:0-2261 GCA_964564445.1 uncultured Ruaniaceae bacterium
CGGTGCTCCCGAGAAAGCGTGAGAACGAGGTCGGCCTGGCGCACCGTGGACTCGGTGACCTGCTGCGCGTGGAAGCCACCGCTGTCCACGCCGGCGGCGTCCAGGAGTGCGGCCATCGGCGGATGTACCGGCTCGCCGACGAGAGCGTGCGTGCCAGCGCTCCGCACGGTGACGCTGTTGTCCAGTGCGTCGGCGAGCAAGCGCTCTGCGGCGGGGGACCGGCAGACGTTTCCGGTGCAGACCGTCAAGATCCGGTACGGCGAGATTGCTGTGTTCGTCACAGCGCCACCTCCTCTCGATCTGACCGAGAGTAACCCGTCACGCGCGTCGTCGCGCTGCGCGCGTGGCGTGGCGTGGCGGATAGGTTGGCGGCGAGGTCTCCAGCGCAGGGTCGCTCCCTACGCCCATAGGCACTGGCTCGCCAGTCGGCTCCACCGCATGGACACGAGCAGTTTCTGGAACGCGCGGAGAGACCGCTCGGCGTGCAGTGCTCCGTGCGCGAGGGGCGTGCTCGTTCTCATCGAAATTCGAAGTGTACGTCGGGTGGTAATGGTACGAGGAGTACTTTCCAGCGTGCTTGCGCTGTACTTTGTTCAGCACGAGTCCGAGCAAACGTGCTTCCACGGACTCAAGCGACTCGATGGAGTCGGCGAGCTGTGCCTGATGCACCACGTCGCTCCCCACGACGAGCAGAGCGCCACCTGCCTTCCCAGCGAGGATTGCTCCATCGGTCACCGGAAGCAAGGGTGCGGTGTCGAGCAGCACGAGGTCGTACTGGTCGGTAGCCATCGCCACGAACTTCTCCATGGCATGCGAGCCCAAGAGTTCGCTGGGGTTCGGAGGGATCTTTCCAGCCGGCAGCACATGCAGGTTCGTGTTACCCCATGGCTGGACAACGTCCTCTAGCGATGCGCGACCGATGAGCAGTGTTGTCAGGCCCACGCGTCCCTCAAGTTGCATGTAGTTAGCCACCTGCGGGCGCCGCAGATCGGCATCCACGAGAAGTACACGCGTACCTGCCTCGGCCAGGGCGATCGCTAGGTTGATGGAGGTTGTGGTCTTACCCTCCTGCGGAAGCGAGGACGTGACGACAATGCTCCGGGACTGCCCGGCCAGGTCGAGGAACTGCAGGTTGGTGCGTAGGCGCCGGTAGGCCTCCGCGCGCGGAGAGCGCGGATCCACCTGGACGGTCAGCGGGTGAGCTGAGGCGTCATCGTCGTACGCGATGGTGGCGACCACTGATGCGTCAGTGACCTTGTCGATGTCTGACTCGGTTCGGACCTTGGTGTTCAGCACCTCCAGCAGCAGCGCGACGCCCACCCCGCCGAGCAGACCGAGCACCAGACCGAGTGCCAGGTTTCGCGGAACGTTCGGCGAGGACGGGGCTTCCGGTGCTGTGGCTGCGGAGATCGTGGTGGCACTCACCGCCTCGCCGTTCGAGGCGCTCGGGGAGAGTTCGGAGATGGCGCTGGCGAGCTGGCTGCCCACAGCGTTCGCGATGTCCGCCGCGCGTTGCGGCGCCGTGTCGTCGACCGCGATCTCGATGATCACGGTGTTGGTCGGCACTGTCACCCGGATCTGCTGAGCGAGTGCGCCTACGCCTGTGTCGAGGTCGAGCGTGTCGATCACCGGCTCGAGGACATACGGCGCCGTGGCCACTTCTGCGTAGGACTCCACCTGCTTCTGCGCAAACGTCGAGCCCTGGACGAGCTCGCTGGTGGACTCACTCCCGCCGACCACGAAAAACAGGCTCGTACGAGCCGTGTACATCGGTGTGGTCGCAATCGTGACGATGGCGGTGAGCGCGAGCGCACTCAGTGTCACCGCGACGATCATGATCCAGCGCTTGCGGACGATCGAAAGGTAGTCCCGCAACTCCACAGAGTTCTCCCAGCTTGCTACAGACGGCCGGTCATATCCTCCCACAACGTTGAATGAGCGGCGCCGCTTCCGCCCGGGCGTCGCCTCTGCCGTTCGCTGGGTATCCTGCTTGGTGTGACCCGCCGCAGAACCCGCCGTGCGCGAGCCTTGGCTATCCACCGGTATTACTGGCCCGATTCGCCACCGTATGCCTCGATGCTGCGTGCGATCGCCGCTCGCTGGGCGCGTGACGGCGCTCTGGTCCGCGTTATCGGGTCGCAGCCGTCTTACAAGCCTGAGGCGGGCATCCCGAGCAGACCGTGGCGAGAGTCATTGGACGGGACGATCGTCGAGCGGGTTCGACTGCTGCCGGAGAACGGCTCTCGCATACGAAAGCTTCT
>CAZMDO010000492.1:0-2250 GCA_964564445.1 uncultured Ruaniaceae bacterium
GCCTGTTCACCCGGGTGATGGACTTCTCCACCCAGGAGATGACCCAGTTCGGCACGCCGTCCCTGATCACCCGGTCCACCAACGATGTGCAGCAGGTGCAGATGTTCACCTTCATGGGTCTGACGGTGATCATCATGGCGCCGATCATGCTCATCGGCGGGGTGATCATGGCCGTGAACCAGGACGCGGGGCTGTCCCTGCTGCTGGTGGCGATCGTGCCGGTGCTGGGCGGGACCATGGCGGTGGTGGCCTGGCGGATGGTGCCCTACTTCCGGGCCATGCAGAAGCGCCTGGATGCCATCAACGGTGTGCTCCGGGAGCAGATCACCGGGATCCGGGTGGTGCGGGCGTTCGTCAAGGAGCGCGAGGAGGCGGTCCGGTTCGAACGGGCGAACGCCGACCTGCGCGAGGTCGCCCTCAGGGTCGGCTGGGTGATGGCCTTCGCCATCCCGCTGGTGATGCTGATCGTGAACACCGGGTCGATCGGGGTGATCTGGTTCGGTGGCCACCGGGTGGACGAAGGGGCCGCGGACGTCGGCTCGATCATCGCCTTCCTCAGCTACCTGATGTTCATCATGTTCGCCGTGATGATCTCGACCATGATGTTCATGTTCGCCCCGCGGGCCGCGGTCTCCAGCGAGCGCATCATGGCGGTGCTGTCCTCCGAACCCACGGTGCTGCCTCCGGCCGACCCGCAGCGACCGGAGCAGGTCCGTGGCCGGGTCCGGTTCGAGAACGTCTCCTTCGCCTACCCCGGTGCCGAGGAGCCGGTCATCGAGGAGCTGAGCTTTACCGCCGAACCGGGGCAGACCACGGCGATCATCGGCTCCACCGGGGCCGGCAAGACCACCCTGATCACCCTGGTGCCGCGGCTCTTCGACGCCACCGAGGGCACCATCAGCATCGACGGGGTGGACGTGCGCGACCTGGACCCGGAGCTGATGCGGCACATCATCGGCCTGGTGCCGCAGCGACCTTACCTGTTCACCGGCACGGTCGCCTCGAACCTGCGCTACGGCCGGGAGGACGCCACCGACGAGGAGCTGTGGGATGCGCTGCAGGTGGCGCAGGCCGCCAACTTCGTCTCCTCCATGGACGGCGGGCTGGACGCACCGATCGCCCAGGGTGGCACGAACGTCTCCGGCGGGCAGCGCCAGCGCCTGGCGATCGCCCGCGCCCTGGTGCGCCGCCCCGCCGTCTACCTGTTCGACGACTCGTTCTCCGCCCTGGACTACGCCACCGACGCCGCGCTGCGGGCCGCGCTCAAGCCACGCACCCGCGAGGCGAGCGTGATCGTGGTGGCCCAACGGGTGGCCTCCATCCGGGACGCGGACCAGATCCTGGTGCTCGAGCACGGCCGCCTGGTCGGGCAGGGCAGCCACGCCGAGCTGCTCGCCGACAACCAGACCTACCAGGAGATCGTCTCCTCCCAGCTGACCGCGGCGGAGGCAGCATGAGCACCGACGAGCACCTGGCCGCCCAGCCGCACGACCCCACCGCCGGGGAGAAGGCCGACGACTCCGAGCTGAAGGCGCAGACCAGCACGCCGCCGCGGCGACCGCAGGGCCATGGCCCCGGCGGCGGCATGGGGATGCCCGCGGAGAAGCCCTCCGACCTGGGCGGCACGCTGCGCCGGATGGTCTCCGAGCTGCGGGTGGAGCGGGTGCGCATCCTGGTGGCCGTGTCCCTGGGCATCCTCGCCACCGCCGGCATGGTGGTGGGTCCGAAGCTGCTCGGCAACGCCACCAACGTCATCTTCGACGGCGTGGTCGGCACGCTGCTGCCCCCGGGGATGACCAGGGATCAGGCCATCGAGGCGCTGCGCACCCAGGGTCAGGACACCCTCGCCGACACCCTCGCTGGCATGCCGGACGTGGTGCCCGGCCAGGGCGTGGACTTCGACCGGCTGGCGGTCAGCCTGGGCGTGGTCTTCGTGGTGTACGTGGCCGCGTTCCTGTTCACCTGGTTGCAGGGCCGGATCACCACCACCGTGGTGCAGCAGACCGTGTACCGGCTGCGCGAACGGGTGGAGACCAAGCTCTCCCGGCTGCCGCTGCGCTATTTCGACCGGCAGGCCCGCGGTGAGGTGCTCTCCCGGGTCACCAACGACATCGACAACATCTCCCAGAGCGTGCAGCAGATCCTCTCCCAGCTGATCACCTCGGTGCTCACCGTGATCGGCGTGCTCGGCATGATGCTGTGGATCTCCTGGCAGCTCGCCCTGGTGGCGCTGGTGACCATCCCGGTCTC
>CAZMDO010000493.1:0-2250 GCA_964564445.1 uncultured Ruaniaceae bacterium
CGGCCTCAGTGATCGCGACCCTCGCTTGCGCGACGCAGTCCTCGCGATGACCGCGTCGTGATCGAACAACCGGCGATCACGGGACCATCCGCGAACCCCACCGCTCCAATCCACCCACACAACCCGACCCGCACAAACAGCCCGTTCGTGCACGGTCGAGCGCTGGATACACGGCGCCGCCATCCGTGTCCGACTCTGAGTAGTTGCGCGCTTGCGCGCGCCTACGCGGTCCCGTTTCCCGCAACGTCCCAACAGGGAAGAGAGAGAGAAGGTTCGTAGCCTCGAGTCTCGGCAATCCATCGTCAAGCGCGGTCAATCTCGCGTAGAGATCACGCATGGCTTTTCTGTCGGGGAGGTACGTGCTGCCCGCCGCACGCTCCAGCACAGTCACAGTGTGGACCAGCCCGATGCTCCCGACAGACCTACCACTGGATCGGAGGCGTTCGAGCCGTCGGGCCTCGTGGGCTGCCGCACGGCAGCCTGCCCCGTCATCGATCAACACGATGACGTGTCCGCCCGCGGCGGCGGCCACGGCGGCGTGAGCTATGACCATGGTCTCACCCAGGTCCTTGCCGGAGTTGAGGCGCTGCTCGAACGGGACGCCGCTAATGCGTTGGACTGCTGCGGCCAACGCCTCGGTCGCGTCATCCGAGATGACTTCCATGAGTCGTTCTGGCAGCTTCCTCCATACTCGCCCTGCGGCGGCAAATCGTTCGTCGTATCGCGCCTTGCGCAGAATTTCGGTCTCCACGGCCTCGGGTACACAGAGCGGTCCGAGCGTGTCGAAGAGCAAGCGTTCCTTGTTCACGGAGAAGAAGTTCAGGCCCGGGCCCGCGTCCATGATGGGTCGCTGGCTCATTCTGCAGCGCCCTCGGCATCACCATCATCGAGATCCCTCAGGTCCACACTGACTAGCGGCAGATCTGCCGCCTCCACCCAGGGGACCGCGATCTCCCGTGGGACGACCCCGGCCTCGGCCAGCTCTGCGACCACTTCCTCGGCGCTGATTCCACGCAGCGTCGCAAGGGTCTGTGCCGTCACCACGCCCTCTTCGTAACCCGAGATGGCACGAGCGAGGAGCCGCTGCGGAGCGCGGGTGCGGTCGGACTCCGCCTGGAGCGACCGATACTGGTCACTCCACCCGAAGCGGGTTGCCAACTGAGGCGTGGAGAGCGACATCCACTGCTGCTTCGTCTGTGAGTCGATGTAAGCACAGGCATGGAGCGCGATAGCAGCGATCGCCGGCGAGACGAGGAACCGCTGAACCACTGCAGACAGCACCGCCTCGGACACGCCCTCCCGGCGTCCGAGGAACTCCTCCAGACCAGCTTCGGGCACGAGCAGATGGCGGGCGAACGCGTCTGCTCGTTGCTCCTCCTTAGAGCGAGCGCTGAGATCGCCGCCATCCCTCCAGTCTCCGAAGACCACGTGGGCGAGCTCATGCGCCAGGGTGCTCCGCTGCCGCATCGGGTGGCGAGTGCGGGCGACCCCGATGAACGTGACCTCCCGCACTGGATCATGCATGGTCAGCCCGTGCTCGTCGAGGTTCGCATCAAGTACCGCGACCTCGTGGCCGGTGGCCTGTTCGATGAGTGCCCCGAGATCACCCAGAGGCTGGACACCCAGGCGGTGCTCACGGCGGAAGGCCGCCGCTGCTCTCTTGCCCTGCATCTCCGTTGCCATGCGCTGGACCACCCGTCACTGCGGAGCGGGGATCGCCTGTTCGTCGAGGTAGGCATCAAGCTCGATGAAGTGCAGCAGACGCTGGCGCATCTTCTCCATGTCCGAGCCGTTCGTCGCACGAGCGGCGTACTGCACTCGGTCCGCGATGGCCGTGCCAGTCAGCTGGGCCACTGTGCAGCCCGTAGCGTCCGCGATCTGGATGATCTCGGTCATCTTCGCGGTCCGTTTCCCGGAGAGGATGCGACTCAGCGTCGCCTGTGAGATGCCGGCGCGGTCCGAGAGCGCCCGCTGGGACAGGCCCGCCGCCTCACGAGCACTCTCAATTGCTGCCGCCAGCTGTGCCGCTCTCATCTCCACCACGCCTGAATCAGTTTTCGTAATGTGATTCAGTGTAGCCATTCCGACGACATGTTGCCATCCGCCCGCACGGACCGAGTCTTCGGACACGATGCGATCACCCCACCCGCCACGCCTCCACCGCACCCAGCAGCTCACCCTTGCGCGCCTCAGGCGCGAACGAGGACCGCACCGAACCAGCAGCCAGATCAGCCAGAACGTCGCGCCCGA
>CAZMDO010000494.1:0-2240 GCA_964564445.1 uncultured Ruaniaceae bacterium
CGCGGGTGACCGCCGTCCACGGCGGGCGCGCCACGCTCGGGGCTCACGCACCGGCACGGCTTCGCCGGCGGACCGCCAACCCAGTGAGCGCAGCAGGTTGCCCAGGCGCTCGGCGATCTCGCTCTCGGTCGGCGCGCCCGGAGGGTCCGCTACGCTCGAGGCAGCCTCCGAGCCTCGAGGAGAGCGCAGCGACACGATGAGCGATTCCCACCGCCGCCGACTGGTCGACCTCAGCCACACCATCCGCGCCGGCATGATCACCTACCCCGGGCTGCCGGGACCACAGATCAGCCAGCACCTGACCCGCGAGGACTCCGCCAGCCACTACGCACCGGGCACCACCTTCGCGATCGACGCGATCACCCTGGTCGGAAACACCAGCACCTACCTGGACAGCCCGTTCCACCGGTACGCCGACGGGCCGGACCTGGCCGCACTGGAGCTGGAGACCCTGGTAGACCTGCCCACCGAGGTGTTCCACGTGCACCAGGCCGCTACCCGCAGCATCACCGCTGCGGCGCTCGCCGGCCGGGACGTGCGCGGCAAGGCGGTGCTCCTGCACACCGGCTGGGACTCCAGGTTCGGCACCTCCGGCTACGGCCAGGATGCGCCGTTCCTTGCCGCCGACGGCGTCGCTCACCTGCTCGCCGAAGGCGTCACCCTGGTCGGGATCGACTCGGTCAACCTGGACGACACCTCGGCCGCCTCGGGCGGCCAGCGGCCCGCACACAGCGCCTTCCTCCGCGCAGAGGTGCACGTGGTGGAACACCTGACCCGCCTGGGCGAGCTGCCCGAGTCCGGCGCCCGGCTGACGCTGGTACCACCGAAGATCGAGGGCTTCGGCACGTTCCCGGTGCGGGCGTTCGCCTCGCTGCCCTGAGACCAGCGGGCCGTGCACGGCGAGAGGCGACGCGCCACTGCTGGAACGGCCCAGCCCGGGCCGACCGAGCGCTCCGGCCGTCAGCCGGGTTCGCCGAGCCGGCGCCGCAGCCCGGCCTCGCCGGCGACCATGGTCCGCGCGTGCGCCCAGCGGGCCACCGGTCGCAGCAGCCGCAGGATGCGCCGGTCGGTGACGACGCACCACACGATGGTCATCTCGGTGCGCCCGTCGTGCTCCTGGGCTGCCCAGGTCCCCGTCCCGCGCAGGTCGCCGCGCACGGCCAGGGAGGTTCGGTACGGCGTCGTCGCCCCGGTGAGCTCGACCTGCAGGGTGAGCCGGTAGCCGAGCACGCTCCATACCACCAGCTCCGCGCACCGACCGAGGCCGTCCGCGGAGCCGGGCCGGACCACCCGGACCGACGCGATGCCCGACCACCATGCTGGCCACCGGACCACGTCGGCCAGCACGGGCCAGGCGCGCTCCGCCGTCGTGGGCACGGTCCAGACCGAGACCAGGTGGAACGGTGCGGACTCCCTGGGTCCAGGGAGCGTGTGCCGGTGCGGCATCGGCCAGTGCGAATCAGTCGTTGTCGCGGGCCACGTAGGCGAGCAGGGCACCGGTGAGGGCGAGGTTCTTCAGGAACTGGGTCCGCTGCGCGGCGCGCTGGCCCGGGTCGTCCTCGGCCCAGAACGGGTGCCCGGTCAGCGTGGTGGGCACCAGCGAGGCCGCCAGTCCGAGGGCCGCGGCCCGGGGCAGGATGCCAGCGGCCAGGGCGGCACCGCCGGCCACCATGGCGCCACCGTTGACCCGGACGAGCAGCTCGGGCCGGGGCAGCCCGACCTTCTCCACCGCTGCCACGCGGCCACCTGGGGCGGTGGCGGCACCGTAGCCGAGGATCATGAACGGGATGCCGAGCGCGGCGCGGCCGACGATGTGCAGCAGCTTCATCAGAACCCTTCGTCGAGGAGGTCGCCACCCTCGCGACGGCGAGCGCTCCGGTGGGTGAGTCTAACGAGCCCACTGCAGGCACGACGAAGGGCACGGGTGCCGCGCCGTGACGTGGCACCCGTGCCCTTCGAGGGCCGTTGCGAGCGGCCGGGGCCTCAGCCTGCGGTCGGCAGCGTGGCCTGGTCGCGGCGAGCGGCACGGCGGCGCAGGCTGAGCTTGCGCTCGCTGCGCACCGGCTTGATGCTCCGGGCGACACCGGGCCACGGCGGGACGGATGCGGCAGGCAGCCCGGCTCCGGTGCACCAGGAGCCGCTGGCGCGGGAGATGTGCGCGGACACGGTGCCATAGGCGGTCACATCGACCTGGCTACGGCAGTGCGGGCAGACGTTCGGCGCACCGAACGAAGAACCGA
>CAZMDO010000495.1:0-2237 GCA_964564445.1 uncultured Ruaniaceae bacterium
AGCTGGAGAACCTCGCCGACGGCGTGGTCCCACCTTCTCCGGACGCGCTCGAGTCCGCCTTGGGTCAGGTGGAGCGCCTGTCCCGGTTGATCGCCTACCTCCTCGACCTCTCCCGCCTGGAGGCTGGCGCCGCCGACCTGGAGCTGGCCGAGATCGAGGTCGGACCGTTCCTGCAGGAGGCGGCCACCCAGTCCCGGCACGCGGTCAGCGAGAGCGGCCGGGAGCTGGACTGGGAGGTGACCACCACACCGTCCGACCTGCGGGTGGTGGCCGATGCGGAGCGGCTGCACCAGGTGGTGACGAACCTGCTCGGCAACGCCGCCCGGCACTCCCCCGCCGGCGGGCGGATCTACCTCGGCGGACGGTACGAGTCGGTGCCGGACACGGTGGTCATCGAGGTGCAGGACGAGGGGCCCGGCATCCCGGTGCAGGACCGGCAGAAGGTGTTCGAGCGGTTCGAGCGCGGCAACGCACCGGGCCAGCGCGGCGGGCAGTCCACCGGCGGTACCGGGCTGGGCCTGGCGATCGCGCGCTGGGCGGTGAGCCTGCACGGCGGCACGATCGAGGTGGTCGACCCCACCCACGGCACCGGGGCGATGATCCGGGTCACCCTCCCGGCCCACGGGCCCGCTCCGGCGACCGGACCGGCCCCGGGCACCGGGCTTGCTCCCGGCACTGGACCTTCTCCCGGCACCGGACCTGCTTCGGGCACCGCACCCGCCCGCCCTGAGCCCGGCGGCATCGGGACGTAGGACCCAGATTCTGGTCGGGCCCCAGGGACCTTGGGCCCACGACTGCGGGCCGTGGCGGCGAGATGCTGGTCCCAGAGGTCCAAGCCCGGACCTCCTGGAGACGGAGAATCCACGATGGCTACCACCGACCCCCTCACCACCCCGACCCCCGCCCCGGCCCGGGAGCCGCGCACCCAGGAGCAGATCATCACCCGACCGGGGATCCGCAAGGCGTTGGCGGTGAGCCGGTTCGTCATCGGCTTCACCTTCCTCTGGGCCTTCCTGGACAAGCTGTTCGGGCTGAGCTTCAGCACACCGCCCGAGGGCGCCTGGCTCCGCGGCGGCTCCCCCGCCCAGGGCTACATCGGCGGGATCGAGGGTCCGTTCGCCGGCTTCTTCCAGATCTTCGCCAACCCGTTCGGGGACTGGCTGTTCATGGTCGGCCTGCTCGGCATCGGCGTGGCCATGATCGCCGGTGCCGGACTGCGGGTCGCAGCGGTCGCCGGGACCGTGCTGCTGCTGTTCATGTTCCTGGCCGACCTGCCGGCCGCCACCGCGGTCGTGGACGGGGAGCTGGTCCGTGGCTCGACCAACCCGCTGGTCGACTCGCACTGGCACGAGGCGCTGCTGCTGATCATCCCGGCACTCACCCTCGCCGGCGACACCTGGGGGCTGGGTCGGTGGTGGAGCCGCACCATCGGCAGCCACCGCTGGCTTCGCTGACCCTGACGCAGGGTGCCCGGACGTGGAGCAGGACCCGCGTCCGGGCACACCTGTGCCTCATCCTTCGCAGTCGCGCGGTAGACCGGTTGTTTGCCCAGGCTTGAACCGGTGCCCCCGACAGTGCCTGGTTGACCACACCGACGGGCCGAAACACGGGCTTCTGCGGGTTCCGGTGGCCCTGGTCGCCTAGGCTGGTAGTACGCATCCAACGCACACTTTCGGAAGAGGGCGATCCCCGAGTGTCCCAGCAGGCACCCCACGACTCCACATCCGCGGCGGAGATCTTCGGCGGGAACGAGTGGCTCATCGAAGAGCTGTACTCGCAGTACAAGAAGGACAAGAACCTGGTCGACGAGTCCTGGTGGGAGTTCTTCGAGACCTACTCCCCCGCGGACCTGTCCGGCAGCACCAACGGCAGCGCCGCCACCCCCGCCCCAGCGAGCCAGGCCACCCCTGCCGAGCAGCCGGCGCCGAGCCGGCCGAGCGGGTCGGCACCCGGCCAGACCACCCCCGCGGCCGGGTCCGCACCGAGCGAGGCACGGTCCGCCGCGAGCGCTGCGGTGGCCCCGGCCCAGCAGCCACCGGCGAGCGCCACCTCCGAGCCCGCCGCAGCCCCCACCACCGCCCCGGAGCAGGAGCCGGCAGCCCCCGGCCGGCAGACCTCCGGTGCCACCGCCGCCCAGCAGGGGGACACCACCCCCGCACCGGCGGACGTGCGCGCCGACGTGCCCCCGGAGGCCCCGGTCGCCACCGCGGTCGCACCCACCGCTCCGTACACCCAGG
>CAZMDO010000496.1:0-2236 GCA_964564445.1 uncultured Ruaniaceae bacterium
CGGGGGAGTCCTCCCCATTGGCCGACTGGCCGATCCCTCCTACGGTCGTGCTGCGGCCCTCGTCCACGGGCCGCGCCAGCACAACAGCAACCAGTGGGAGGGGCCTTCGTGGCGGATGTGAAGCTGACGCTCGACGAGCTGCAGGAGATGAGCGATGAGCTGGGCCTCATCATCGAGGAGTTCGAGAACGCCACCACCCGCTCGGAGGAGCTGGAGCAGGCGATCGGGGCTCCCTTCGGCAGGACGGACCTGCGTGACGCCGTGGAAGAGTTCGAGACCCGGTGGGACGTGAAGCGCGGTGACCTGAAGGACTCCCTCTCCGGTGTGGACGAACATCTCACCGCGGTGATCGATGGGTTCAAGGGGCTGGACTCCGAGGCCGCGATCCGCCTGGCCGAGAACCAGTGCACCCCGATCGGCTGAAGGAGAGCGTCTAGATGTACCCCATGCCCCTTTCGCCCGGCGGGCACGTCATCGAGGATGTCGAGGGCTTGCCGTCGACGATCATCGCCCGCGGCAAGCAGATCGAGTCGCTCGGCGAGATGATGCGCCGCAGTGCCAAGACCCTCAGCGCCATCCACTCCCGGGCCGAGACCCAGCAGGGCAAGGCGGTCACCGCCCTGCGGGAGAGCATCGGTGACTCCAGCGGGGTGCTGCTGCGCGCTGCCGACCTGTACGAACCGGTCGGGCCGGTGGTGCAGGCCTACGGCACGGAGCTCGAGGCGCTGAAGGCCTCGCTGAACGGCCACGTCTCCCGGTGCCAGGAGCTGTGGGACAGCTACGTCACTCTGCCGGGGAGCGTGGAACCGCGCGGGGTCGGTGGCTGGTTCCAGCCGGAGGAGGGCAGCCCCGAGGCCGAGGAGCAGGCGGCCGAGGACGCCGCCAAGAAGCAGGCCTACGAGGACTGGGAGGACGAGGCTCGCCTCTTCGACAACGACTACGACGCCTGGGAGACGGCCTTCGAGACGGCTACTGACGGCGTCACCGATGAGATGGCCGGGGAGATCGAGGACGGCTTCTGGACCACCGTCAGCGACCTGCTCGGCTGGCACGCCAGCGGCGAGGGCACCACCCAGCCGGAGACCGACGCGGGCACCTCCACCTGGTCCGGTCCGGGCGGCGCCGGGGCAAAGGCCGAGGCGAGCGCCGTGGCCGGCCCCCGCGCCTCGGGCAAGGTCGGCAGCGAGACCCTGGGCATCACCGCTGAGGGCAGCGCCGGTGTGACCGCGCAGGCGCAGGCGTCCGCCGAGGCGGAGGTCGGCCCGGACGGGGTCAGTGCCAAGGCTGGTGCTTCGGCCCAGGTCGGCGGGTACGCCAAGGGCAGCGTGACCTCCGAGCACGGCCCGATGTCCCGCACCACCAGCGGCGAGGTGTTCGTGGGCGCGAAGGCGGGGGCCGACGGCAGCCTGGACGTGGGGCCGGACGGCGTCTCCGCCGAGGTCGGCGCCAAGGCGTTCGTCGGGGCCGAGGCCAAGGTCGAGTCCGGCTTCGAGTTCTTCGGCCTCACGATCGGTGGTAAGGCGGGGGTGACCGCCGGTGCCGGTGCGGAGGCGACCGGCGAGTTCAAGGCGAGCTCGGACGGCTTCAAGCTGGAGCTCGGCGCCAAGGCAGCGGTCGGCGTCGGCGGCTCCGCCGGCCTGGACCTGGGCTTCAGTGCGGAGGAGTTCAACAAGGACCTCGAGGCACTCTGGCCCTTCTGACCCGCGCACCGGCCGCCGCATGACCACCGAACCCACCACGAGATGAGAGTCTGGACCCGATGACCACCACCTACTCGATCCCCAGCGCCCAGTTCCCCGCCTTCCCGAGCGTGAGCCTGGAGGTTCCCGACTCCTGGGAGCCGCTCACCGTCGAGGAGACGATCCTCGCCGTCGGTGCCCCCACCGGCCCGGGCGAGTTCAAGCCGAACGTGTGCGTGACCACCCGCCGCAAGCCCGGCAGCGTGAGCATCGACGACGTCGCCGCCGGCACCGCGGAGAAGCTCGCCCAGGCGGACGGTTTCGCCGAGCTGGGCCGGGAGTTCCGCACCGTGCTGGGTGTGCGGGGCTTCCGGATGGAGGGCTCGTTCGAGATGGCCGGCGTCGGCGGGGTGTTCCAGGCGGTGCACCTGGCGGTGATCGAGCACCCGACGGTGAGCGACATCGTCGAGGTCGTCGCCAGCAGCAGTGCGGAGCAGGCCCGCACCCTCGTGCCGGTGCTGCGCGGGATCCTGGACAGCGCCGAACTGCTCTGACGC
>CAZMDO010000497.1:0-2233 GCA_964564445.1 uncultured Ruaniaceae bacterium
GCGGGAGTTCGACTTCGCCCACCGGGTCGCGGTGATGGCGATCGTGAACCGCACCTCGGACTCCTTCTACGACCACGGGCGCACCTTCGCCCTGCAGCCCGCGGTGGACGCGGCGCTGCGCGCGGTGGCCGAGGGTGCGGACTGGGTGGACATCGGTGGGATGGCGTTCTCCCCGGATGCCGAGGAGGTCAGCCCGGCGGAGGAGCTGGACCGTGTGCTCGGGGTGATCGAGGCGGTCCGTGCCGCCAGCGACGTGGTCATCTCGGTGGACACCCAGCGCCCGGAGGTGGCCCGCGCCTGTGTGCTGGCCGGTGCGGACGTGGTCAACGACACCACCGGGCTGCGGGTGCCGGGGATGGCCGAGGTGGTCGCCGAGACCGGTGCCGCCGTGGTGATCGCCCACTCGGTCGCGCCCCCGCACCAGCACCTGCCCCGCCCGGAGTACACCGACGTGGTGGTTGAGGTGGCCGGATTCCTCACCGCCCAGGTGCAGCTGGCCCGGGAGGCCGGTGTGCCCGAGGAGGCGATCATCATCGACCCCGGGCACGACCTGAACAAGAACACCACGCACTCCCTGGAGCTGGTGCGCCGCCTGGGCGAGATCACCAGCATCGGCCCGCCCACGCTGGTGGCGCTGTCCAACAAGGACTTCGTCGGCGAGACCCTGGACCGGGACCGCCCGGACCGGCTGCCGGGCACGCTCGCCGCCACGGCGCTGTGCGTGGAGCGTGGCGCCCGGATCGTGCGCGCGCACGAGGTGGCCGCCACCGTGGACGCGGTCCGGATGACCGAGGCCGTGCTCGGGCTGCGCGAGCCGGCGTACCTGAGGCACAACCTGTGACCGCGCAGCCCTTCGACGAGGCCGAGCTGCTCGCCACCTACCAGGTGAGCGACCGCACCCGGGGACACCTGCGGGCGAACATGATCGCCTCGATCGACGGCGCCGCCACCCACCAGGGCCTCTCCGGCGGCTTGAACGGACCCGCGGACAAGCAGGTGTTCGACCTGCTGCGCCGCCTGGCGGACGTGATCGTGGTCGGCGCGGGCACCGTGCGCGCCGAGGGCTACGGGGCGATGCGCCTGGACGCCGCCGACGTCACCTGGCGCCGCAGCCAGGGCCTGAGTGACCACCCGGTGTTCGCGATCGTCTCCGGCCGGCTGGACCTGGACCCTGCCTCCCCGGTGTTCACCGAGGCACCGGTGCGCCCGTTGGTCTGCACCCACGCCGGATCGCCGACGGCGCAGCGCACCCGGCTCTCGGCGGTCGCCGAGGTCGTGGTGTGCGGTGAGCAGGAGGTGGACCCCGCCGCGCTGCGCCTCGCCCTGCTCAGCCGGGGGTTGCCGCAGATGCTCACCGAGGGCGGTCCGCACCTGCTCGGCTCGCTGGCCGGGGCTGGCGTGCTGGACGAGGTGTGCCTGACGATCAGCCCGGTGCTCGAGGGTGGGCAGGCGATCCGGATCACCCGGGAGGCGCCGGTGGTGCACACCGGGATGCGCCTGACCGGGCTGCTCCGGGCCGAGGACATGGTGATGCTGCGCTACCAGCGCTGAGGAAGACGGCAGGGAAGAAAGGTGGATGATATTCTTCCTTCATGGCGCTGAACATCAAGGATCCGGAGACCGACCGGCTGGCCCGCGAGCTGGCCGACCGGATGGGCACGTCCATCACCACGGCGCTGAGGTCGGCACTGCAGGAACGTCTCGCGCGGACCGCACCGAAGGTCGATCTCGTCTACGCGGACCTGGTCGAGATCGGTGAGCGTGGCCGGCGCCGGCCCGCGCTGGACGAGCGCACCGCCGAGGAGATCGTCGGCTACGACGACCGGGGCGTCCCGGCGTGATCGCTGTGGACACCTCGGCGCTGGTGGCGATCGTGCTCGGCGAGCCGGAGCTGGAGCGGTTCGCCGGGGTGATGTCCCGCCAACCGTGCGTGGCCAGCGCTGCGAGCGTGACCGAGGCTGCGCTGGTCGTCGAGACCCGGCAGGGCCCGGATGCGGTCGAGGACCTGCGCCGGTTGCTCGATCGCGCCGGGGTGGAGGTGGTCCCCGTCGACGCTGAGCTCGCCTGGGCGGCGCACGCGGCGTGGCGCAGGTTCGGCAAGGGGCGCCACCCTGCTGGCCTGAACTTTGGCGACTGCTTCTCCTACGCTCTGGCCAGGTCCCGGGCGGTGCCGCTGCTGTTCAAGGGTGAGGACTTCACCCAGACCGACATCAGCGCTGCCCGGTAGCGCCGG